>CANJXD010000004.1 GCA_947478535.1 Acetobacteraceae bacterium | reverse complement strand
CGACGACGGTGGCGGAAAACCGCACCGGTGGCGCCGGCCTGGTCGGCACGCGGGAAGTGCTGAGCGCCGCGCCAGATGGCTACACGCTGCTCGCTTCCGCCTTCAACACGGCGGTGATGCCGCTGGTGCTGAAGGGCGCGAATTTCGACCCGGAGCGCGATCTTGAAGTGATGTCCCGCGTCGCCCGCGCACCGCTGGTCATGGTCATCACCGGCAGCCGGCCGCAGACCACGGTGGCCGATGTCGTCGCCGCGGCGAAGGCCAATCCGAGTGCCTGGAACATCGCGATCTCCTCGCTCGGCTCAGCCGGGCACCTCGCGACCATCGAGTTCAACCGCCGTACCGGCGCCAATCTCGACATGGTGGCCTATCGTGGCACGCAGCCGGCGCTGACGGACCTGATGGGCGGCAGCGCGCAGTTGTTGATCGACCCGTCCTTCGCGCTGCTGCCGGCGACGGGCGATGGCCGTATCCGCGCGCTCGGCATCGCCGCCGCGCAGCGTTCGGCCCTGGCGCCGAATGTGCCCACGATGGCGGAGGCCGGCCTGCCCGGCTACGAGTTCCAGTCCTGGTACGGCTCCTGGGCGCCGAAGGGCACGTCCCAGGAAATATGCGGCCGTGTGAACGCGCTGATGCAGGAGACGATGCGCGACCCCGCCATTGTCTCTCGCCTGACGGCACAGGTGCTGGAACCCGTCACGGAAAGCATCGCCGAGACCAAGACCTTCATCGGCAATGAGATCAGCCGCGCCACGGAACTGCTGCGCAGTGTGAACTACCAGCCGGAGTAACCTTCCGCCCCATTGCCGCGAAGTCTCCCTTGAAGATGGAGGCATTGCGGCGATGGAACGGGATATCAGGGGCCTGGTGGTCACGACCACCTCGACGGAAGCGGTTGCGGCGCTGGATGGCGCGGTGGGCGCGCTGCTTGCCCATCGTGCCGATCTGGGGGAGCGGCTGAAGGCGACCTTCGCCCTCGACCCGCACCTCCTGGCCGCGCATGTCCTGGCCGGGTTTGCCGCCCTGATGCAGGCGCGCGAGGCGCTGCATCCGCAGGCCCTGCATCACCTGACCGCCGCCCGCGCCAGCGCGCGGGAGCGTGGCGCGACTGCCCGTGAGGCTGCCTTCATCGAGGCCCTGGCCGCCTGGGCCGAGCGGGGCGAGATGGACGTCGCGGCCAGCCTGCTGGAAGGCGCCCTGCGGGCCGCGCCGCTCGATGCGCTGGCGCTGAAGCTGTCGCATGGCATCCGTTTCATGCTGGGCGATGCGGTCGCCATGCGCCTCGCAGTGGAATCCGCGCTGCCTGCCTGGGGGCGGGACGTGCCGGGGCAGGGCTATATCCTCGGCTGCCATGCCTTCGCGTTGGAGGAAACCGGGGATCGTGCGGCCGCCGAGCTTTCGGGGCGCGCCGGCGTGATGCTCGCGCCGGATGACCTTTGGGGCGCGCATGCCGTCGCGCATGTGATGGAAGGGGAGGGCCGGGCGCGGCAGGGGCTGGCCTGGATCGGCGCCCTGCAACCGCGGCTGGCCGCTGGCGGCGCCTTCGGGCGGCATCTGCACTGGCACGCCGCGCTGTTCCATCTGCATGCGGGGGATGGCGATGCGGCCCTGGCGCTGTTCGATGGCAGCGTCGCCGCCGGTCTCTGCGAGGACCGGCGCGATTTCGCCAATGCCGCGTCGCTGCTCTGGCGGCTGGAAGCGCAGGGTGTCGCGATCGGCCGGCGATGGGAAGCACTGGCGGAGCACGCGACGACCCGCAGCGGCGTCGTCTTCTTCGAACTGCATCAGCTCCTGGCGCTGGCCGCGGCGCGGCGACCGGTGGCGCTGGCCCAGCAGTTGGACCTGCTGCGCCGTCAGGCGATGACGGGCACCGATACGCAATCCCGCCTGCTCGCCCGCATCGGGCTTCCCGCCGCTGCCGGTCTTCTCGCGGCCGCGCGCGGTGATGCGCGGGGCGCCGTTGCCGCCCTGCTGCCGATCCATGACGGGCTGCGCGCCATCGGCGGCAGCCACGCGCAGCGGGACCTGTTCGAGCGCCTGCTGATCCGCGCCGTACGCGATAGCGGCGATACCGCCCTGCTGGACCGCCTGCTGACGACGCGTGCCGCGCGGCGTGCGCCGGGGGCCTGGGAAGCCGCCTGCGTCCTGCCGCGCGCTATTGCAGCGTGAGGCGCGCCTCGCGGATCACCTTCGCCCAGCGTTCGAGCTCCCGCGCCAGCAGCGCGGCGGCGTCCTGCGGGGATGACGGCGCGGCCTCCACGCCCTGCACCCGCAGGCGCTCGCTTACTGCAGGGGAGGCCACGGCGGCGACCATGTCCCGGTTCAGCCGTTCCACCACCGGCGCCGGAGTCCCGGCGGGGGCGAGGAAGCCATAGACGGAGGACACCTCGAAGCCCGGCAGGCCAGCCTCGCCGGTCGTCGGCACCTGCGGCAGGGCGGCGCTGCGGGTGGCGGTCGCGATGGCCAGGACCTTCAGCGTGCCACCGTTCTGCAGCACATTCGGCGCCGTCGCGAACATCAGCGGCACCTGCCCCGCGATCACATCCGCCAGCGCCGGCGCGCCCCCGCGATAGGGCACATGCAGCATCCGCGTGCCGGTGAGGCTGGCGAAGAATTCGCCCGCGAGATGTTCGGTCGATCCATTGCCGGAGGACGCATAGGCAACCTCGCCAGGCTTTGCACGGATATGCGCGATCAGCTCCGCCAGCGTGTTCACGGGCAGGCGCGGATTGA
This sequence comes from Acetobacteraceae bacterium, assembly GCA_947478535.1. Next base: position 31,116 of record CANJXD010000004.1, on the reverse strand, counting down.
TGGCCACCACCAGCGGTACCGCGCCGATGGTGCCGACTGAGACGAAGTCCTTCGCCATGTCGAGCGCCAGGTTGTTGCCGGGGAAGCCCGCGAGCATCGCGAAGTTCGTCAGCGGCGTCATCATCAGCGTGTGGCCATCCGGCGCCGCGCGGGCGACGAATTGCGCGCCGATGGCGCCCGCCGCGCCCGTGCGGTTTTCCACCACCACGGATTGCCCGAGCCGGGCAGCCATTTCCATGCCGACGAGGCGGCCGACGAAATCCACCGCGCCGCCCGCTGCGAAGGGCACCACCAGCCGCACGGGTTGCGTCGGGAATCCCTGCGCCCGCGCACGGCCTGCCAGCAGCGGTAGCGCGGCGGCGCTGAGAAGAAATCGACGACCGATGCTCATGGCGCTGCTCCTATCGCCCGGTAAAGCGCGGCGGCCGCTTCTCGGCAAAGGCACGCGGGCCTTCGCGTGCATCCTCGCTCGCGACGGCCGCTGTCATCAAGGCCTCGATTGCGGTGATCTCCGCCGCGACCATGCCGGTCGCCAGGGCATCGAGCGCGCGCTTCGTCGCCGCAACGGTCAGTGGCGCGGCGGCGCGCATTGGCTCCGCCATGGCGAAGGCCGCCGCGATGGGCTCCGCGGCGATGTCATCGACCAATCCGATCCGCAACGCCTCCGCCGCATCGAGGCGCTGCCCGCCGAGCAGCAGGCGCCGCGCGCCGCTCATCCCCACCAGCGCCAGCAGCCGCCCGCATTGCGCGATGGGGTAGGTGAGGCCGAGCCGCGCCGCCGGGATGGCGAAGCCGGCATCACCGCGCGCCACACGAAAATCGCACCCCATGGCGAGGCTGAGCCCACCGCCGACGCACACCCCCTCGATGGCCGCGACAACGGTGAAGGGCGCGTGGTTGAGCGCCGCGAAGCAGGTGGCGATAGCGCTGTCATAGGCTGCGCGCGCCGTCGCATCATCGGCGACGCGGGCGGCATCGCGGATATCATCGCCGGCGCAGAAATGCCCACCCGCCCCGGTCAGCACGGCCACGCGCACGGCGCGCGGCATGGCCCGAAAGACATCGCCCAGCGCACGCCATCCCGCCTGGTCCAGCGCATTGCGCTTCGCCGGGCGGTCGATGGTGACCAGCGCGAGATCGGGCGCGGGATGGCTGAGCCGGATCACGACGTCAGCGCGGTGTGATGTCACCCGCGCGCAGCCAGTCATCGCCGCGCGCTTGCCAGGTGATGCGGTTCGAGGTCGCGTAGGTCACGGGCTGGGTGAACAGGAACAGGATCGGCGCCTCGTCGCACATGCGCTGCGTCGCCTCCGTGTAGATGGCGCGGCGGCGCGTGGCATCGGTGGTCTGCCGCGCCTGGCGCAGCAGGTTCGTGAAGGGCTCGTCGTTCCAATAGGCATAGGGGCTGCCGCTTTCGAACAGCGCCAGCAGCCCATCCGCATCCAGCGTCGGCCAAGCCTGGGAGAGATAGGCCATCTGCCCCATATTCGGCCCGCGCAGATACTTGTTCATCCAGGCGCCGAATTCCATTTCGACAATCCGCGTGCGGACGCCGATCTCCTCCAGCTGCGCGGCGACGGCCTGGGTGATTTCCTGCGCGAGCAGATACGGGCCGACCGGCACCTCGAATTCGATGGTGAGCTGCCCCGGCCGCACGCCCGCTTCCTGCAACAGGCGGCGTGCGCGCGCCTGGTCGAAGGCGGGGGCGCGCAGGGCTTCGTTGTAGCCGAAATAGGCCGGCGTCAGCACCTGGCAGGTGGAGGTGCTGCCGATGCCGTTCCAGATCGCATCGCGAATCGCCTCCCGGTCCACCGCGGCGTTCAGCGCCTGGCGCAGCGCCCGATTGTCCCGGAACGGCGCGGTCAGCAGGTTGTACTTCACGAAGACGGAGCGGATGGAATCGACATGCCCGGTGCGGCCGCGGCCGGATTGGTCGATGCGCCGCATCTCGCTCGGCGGCACGCCGGTGATGAGATCGACCTCACCCGCCATCAGTGCCGCGATGCGCGCCCCGGCTTCGGGGATGACGCGGAACGTCACGGTATCAAAGGCCGGGCGTTCGCCGAACCAGCTCGGCCGCGCGACGACGACGGCGCGGTCGCCGCTGGTGAACTGCCGCAATTCATAGGGGCCGGCACCCACGGCGGAGTTGGCGGGGTTGTTGCCCTGCGTCCAGCGCGGCGGCAGCAGGAAGAAGGTGGAAAGCTGGTCGGCGAGCGCGGGGTAGGGGCTGCGCGTCTTCACCTCGATCTCGGTGGGGGAGAGAACGGATACCTCCGACACCAGCGCGAGCCAGGGCCGCACCCGCGCATTATTCGCGGGGTTCATCACCCGCTCGAAATTCCACTTCACGGCTTCGGCATCGAGTGCCTCGCCATTCGAGAAGGTGGCGCCGGCGCGCAGCGTGAAGCGCCAGGTCGTGTCATCCACCGCGCGCCAGGCGGTGGCGAGCTGCGGTTGCAGCTTCAGGTCCGGGCCGCGCACCAGCAGTGCCGCGTGGATATGGCTGATGACGGAAAGATCGGTGGCGATCGTCGTCGTGTTGTGCGGGTCCAACGTGTTCACATTGGTCGGCAGCGCGATGGTCAGGTTGCGCGGCTGCGCGAGCGCGGTGTCCGCCATGCCGGCCGCGATGCCGGCCGCCATCAGCGCGGCGAGTGCCACGCGGCGCGGGAATGCCATGCTGTTCATTCTGCCTCTCCTATGCCCCGTGTTCCGACAGGAAGCGTCGCACACGGGCCAGCACCGCGTCACGCGCTTCCACATGCACCGAATGGTTCGCGCCCTCGACCATCATGAGTTCGGCCCCGGGCACGGCCTCCGCGATCAGCCTGGACTGCGATGGCGGGCAGATCCAATCCGCCGCGCCACAGACAACCAGGGTGGGCACCGCGATCCCCGGCAGCGATGGCCGAAGATCGTAGTCCTTGTTCGCGAAAAGATCGTTGTGGGTTTTCGCGTGGAAGTGCATCCGCCGCGTGCGCTCCATCGAGGCATCGGGGTCGAAGCGTTCGTAGTACAGCGGCTGCAGCGCGGCCCAGATCAGGCGCAATTCGGCATCGTCCACCACATCCTCGGAGAACATCTTCTCCACCATGCGGACGGACGCGCTGGTCGCCTTGTGCAGCCGCGCCTTGATGTTCTCGACGGCCTCCGCCTCATGGTGGTGGCTCGGCGCCGTGCCGCGCAGGATGAGGTGGCTCCCGGCGCTTGGATGCCGCAGCGCATGGGTCAGCGCGATCATGCCGCCGAAGGACCCGCCGAGGATGATGCAGGGTGCGCCGACCAGCGTCACGCGCAGTTCCTCCAGGTCATCGGCCAGGCGGTCGAAGGTGAAGGGTGGGGTTAGGGAGGATTGGCCGCAGCCGCGCTGGTCATAGGCGATCAGCCGGTATTCGTCCGATAGCGGGCGATACGCCTCCAACTCCCCGCTATGGTCACCGATGCCACGGCCGCCATGCACGAGGATGATGGTGCCGCGCTTCGCCGTGCCGGTATCCTCCACCAGCAGCTCTGCGCCGGCGATGGGGATGCGCGTCATGCCTCGCCCCGGATGCGCGCGGCGATGCGTTGCAGCACGGCGGTATCGACGGGATGGCGGATGACGCAGCCCGGCGAGATCAGCACGCCGCACCCGCCATTCGCCGCGTGGATCGCCGCCAGATCATCCTCGATCGCCGCCATGTTCCCCTGGGTGATCGGCATGCGCCGCAACCCGCCGAGGACCGCTTTCGCCCCGCCCGCCTTGCGGTACTCCGCGATGGAGGGTGAGGTCTCCCCGATATGCCAGTTCAGCACGGGCAGCGGCAGGTCCTTCAGCACGTCGAACAGGATGTCGTCGCCATGCATGTGCACGGCGTTGAACCAGCCGCCCCGCGCGCCGTTCAGCGCCGCGATGTCATGTGCCAGATAGTCCGCGCGATAGGCGTCCTCACCCGTCTCGCTCGTCGCATCCTGCACGGCGAAGAACACGCCGGCGCAGCCCAGCGCGATGGCGGCGCGGGAGAATGCGGCGGTGGTATCCGCCATCACGGTGAGCGCGTCCTGCACCGCCGCGCGATGATCCGCCGCATGCCGCGCGAAGCCGGCGCCGCCCGCCAGCTTCTTCGCGATGGTGACGGGGGAGAAGACGGTGGCGAGCACCGGCACATCCGGCCCCAGCGCCTCCACCACCAGGCGCAGGTGGCGCAATTCGCGCCCCAGCGCGCCCGCGGTCGGGTCCAGCCGCTGCACCCGCGCCCAGTCGGCGGCGGTGGCGATGGGGCTTTCCGTCACCTTGGCGACGCCACCCTTGGCGATCTCGGAGAAGTCGGCGCGGACGCCCCAATCCTCCACGACGTAGAGGCCGTTCGGCATGGATTTCACGAAGTCGGCCCGCGTCGCGCGGGTGAACGCCACTGTCTCCCGCGCAATGGCCTCGGGATCGAGGTCGGTGCCGGGAAAATGCGTCCAGAAAGAATAGGCGGGGCGCGGTGTCGCCTCACCGGCGATGGTTGCGCGCACGAGATCAGCTTGCGTCATGCGGTAATCCTCCAGCGTGCATCCTGCCCGCCCTCATGTCAGCACGAAATGTCCGTCACCGATATCGCGCAGCGCGGCATCGGGGGGGAAGGTGAAGGCGCCGGCATCGAAGGCGAGCCGCTGGCGGCCGCGTTCCCGGGCTGGGTCGGGGATCGGCACGGCGGAGAGCAGCGCTTGCGTATAGGGGTGCCGCGCATCGCCGAAGACCGCGTCCGTCTGCCCCATCTCCACGATGCGCCCGCGCAGCATCACGGCGACGCGGGTACAGAGGTAGCGGACCATGGACAGGTCATGCGCGATGAACAGCAGCGCGAGGTCCATGCTTTCCTGCAGATCCTGGAACAGGTTGATGATCTGCGCCTGGATCGAGACATCGAGCGCCGTGATCGGCTCATCCGCCACCAGGAATTCCGGGCCGAGCGCGATGGCGCGCGCGATGCCGATGCGCTGGCGCTGGCCGCCGCTGAATTCGTGCGGGAAGCGGCCCATGAAGGCTGGGTCCAGCCCCACGGTGCGGAACAGCTCCGCAACCTTGTCCCGCCCGCCGGGCAGGCCGTGGACGATCAGCGGTTCCTCCACGAAGTCACCGACGCGCATGCGCGGGTTCAGTGCTGCATAGGGGTCCTGGAAGACGATCTGCATGCGCCGGCGGAAGGGTTTCCGGGCGTTGGCCGAGAGCGATGTCAGCATCGTGCCATCGAACACCACGCTGCCCGCATCCGGCGCCTCAAGCCCCATGACGAGGCGCCCCGTCGTGCTTTTCCCGCTGCCACTTTCGCCGACGAGGCCGAGTGTTTCCCCGGGCATCACCGTGAAGGACACGTCATCGACGGCGCGCGTGACGTAGCGTGAGCGCCCGAAGAATCCGCCGCCGCTGGCATAGTGCCGGCGCAGCCCTTCTACGCGGAGCAAAGGCGCCGTCATCGCTGGCCCCCCAGCAACGCCGGCAGGTCGTACCAGGCGGCAACCATGTGGCCGGGCACCCCATCGGCGACGCGGCGCAGCGGCGGCGGCTCCTGGTGGCAGCGCGGCGTCGCGAAGGGGTTGCGCGGCGCGAAGGGGTCGCCGGCCGTCGGTGCGAACAGGTCCGGCGGCTGGCCGGGGATCTGCATCAGGCGGCCACCGGGCGGGCGCGCGCCATGCGGCAGGGATTGCAGCAGGCCGTAGGTGTAGGCGCTGCGCGGATTGGCGAAGACGGCCTCGACCGGCCCGCGTTCCATGATGCGGCCCGCATACATCACCTGGATCGTGTCCGCGATGCCGGCCACCACGCCCATGTCATGCGTGATCCACACCATCGTCATCCGCAGCCGGTCCCGAAGCCCCGCCATCAGGTCCAGGATCTGCCCCTGCACCGTGACATCCAGCGCCGTCGTCGGCTCATCCGCGATCAGCAATTCGGGCTCGCAGGAAATCGCGATGGCGATCATCACACGCTGGCGCATGCCGCCGCTGAATTCATGCGGGAATTGCGAAAGCCGCCGCGCCCCGTCACGGATGCCGACCAGGGCCAGCAGATCGGTCGCGCGATCCAGCGCCTGGCGCATGCTCATCGCCTTGTGGCGGATCAGCGGTTCAGCGATCTGCCGGCCGATGGTCAGCACGGGGTTCAGCGCCGTCATCGGGTCCTGGAACACCATGCCGATGCGCCCGCCGCGCCAATTCCGAAGCCGGTGCTCCGGCAGCGCCAGAAGGTCTTCTCCCTTGAAGAACGCGCGGCCGCCGAGGATGCGCCCCGGCGGCCGCGGCAGCAGCCCGAGCAGCGCCAGCGCGTGCACGCTTTTCCCGCTGCCGCTTTCACCGACGATGCCGAGGGTTTCCCCTTCCAGCACGGAGTAGCTGAGGCCGGGGATGACGCGGCCGAGCTTGCCGTCACGCTCGAACCCCACCGCCATGTCCTCGATATCGAGCAGCGGTTCCATCACCGCGTTCCCAGGCGCGGGTCGAAGAAATCCCGTAACCAATCGCCGAGCAGGTTCACCGACAGCACCGTCAGCATCAGCGCGAGGCCGGGGAAGGTGATGATCCACCAGGCGGAGGAGATGTAGGTGCGCCCATCCGCGAGCATCCGCCCCCAGCTTGGGTTCGGCGGCTGGATGCCGAGGCCGAGGAAGGACAGCCCCGCCTCCAGCACGATGACGCGGGCGAGTTCGAGGGTGGCGACCACCAGCGCCGGGGTCAGCACATTCGGCAGGATGTGGTGCAGGATGATGCGGGTGGAGGATGCGCCGATGGCGCGCGCGCTCTGCACGAACTCGCGTTCCCGCACCGCCAGCACCTGGCCACGCACGATGCGCGCGTAGCGCACCCAGGACACCAGCGCGAGCACCGCGATGAGGTTCTGCAGGCTCGGCCCGAGGGCTGCCACCACCATCAACGCCAGCAGCATGAGCGGCAGCGCCAATTGGATATCCACCAGCCGCATCAGAATGCGGTCCACCCAGCCCCCGAAGAAGCCGGAGACAAGGCCGAGGAGCGTGCCGAGGATGCCGCCCAGCACCACCGCCGCACCGGCGACCATCAGCGTCACCCGGCTGCCCGCGACGATGCGAGACAGGATGTCACGCCCCAACTGATCCGTGCCGAGGGGATGCGCGCCGAGCCCGGCCCAGGAAAGCGTCGGCCCCACCATCCGCGCGCGCAGATTGGTGCGCGTGGGGTCCGGCAGGTCCAGCACCGGCCCGAAGATCGCGAGCAGCACGAGCACCAGCAGCAGCACGGCGCCGACCAGCCCGAGCCATCCGGAACGGCGCGTCAGCGCCTGCCACGCGGCCTTCATCGGCCAGCCCTGATGCGGGGATCGAGCAGGCCGTAGAGCAGATCGACCAGCAGGTTGATGCAGACAAAGGTGGTGGCGATCACCATCACGCCGGCCTGCACCACCGGGAAATCCTTCGCCTCCATCGCCTGCACGATCAGCCGCCCGACGCCGGGCCAGGAAAAGACAGTTTCCGTCACCACCGATCCACCCAGCAACTCCCCTGCCAGGATGCCGATCATGGTGACGACGGGGATCAGCGAGTTGCGCGCGATATGCCACAGGAAGACGGTGCCCGGCATCAGCCCCTTGGCGCGGGCCGTGCGCACATGGTCATCCTTCATCACGTCGAGCATGCCGGACCGCAGGAGCCGCGCGATGGATGCGGTGGTGAAGGTGCCGAGCGTGATGGCAGGCAGCACCAGGCTCAGCGGGCTTTCATAGCCGCCGGTCGGCAGCAGGCCGAGATCGACGGCGAAGAGCAGGATCAGCAACAGCCCGAGCCAGAAGACCGGCGTCGCCTGTCCCAGCAGCGCCAGAAGCATCACCGCGGCCTCGATGATCGTGCCGCGAAACAACGCGGCGAGCGAGCCCGCCACGCAGCCCAGGGCGACGCCGATTGCCAGCGCCGACCCCGCCAGTGCCATCGTCGCCGGCATGCGTTCCAGCACGACCGGTAGGGCAGGGCGCATGAATTGGAAGGAATTGCCGAAATCGCCGCGCACCACGCCGGACAGGTAGACCAGGTATTGTTCCCAGATCGGCAGGTCGAGCCCGAGCGAGGCGCGCAGCGCCTGCAACTGGTCCTCCGTCGCGCCGATCGGCAGCAGCAGGATCGCGGGGTCGCCCAGCAGGCGGGAGACGACGAAGACAATCGTCACCACGCCCCAGATGGCCACAAGCCCATCGCCGATGCGCGCGAGGAGAAAGCGCCCCATCAGCCCTCCAGCCCATAGATGTCGCGCGCCGTCTGGGAGGAGATCCGGTCCTCCCGCAGGTCGCGGCGCACGGCGTCACGGTCCCGCAGCGTCGGGGAGCCATAGCCACCGCCGCCGGAGGTGACGGCCGCCGCCCATTGGCCCGGGCCGATCACGCCGTTGCGGCGCTCCAGCGTCACGCCATCGCCCAATTCGATGCGCGCGAGGCCGCCGGGCAGCCCGCCGGCCAGCCCCCAGGCCGGCACGATGTTGTTTGGCCCGCCGAGATTGACCGTCGCGGTGTGGCCGACGGCGGAGATGCGCCGGCGGATCGCCATGCCCCCACGGAACTGCCCGGGCCCGCCGGAATCCGGCACGAGCTCATAGGCTTCCACCTTCAGCGGATGCTCGCTTTCCAGCGCCTCGACGGGGATGTTGGCGGAGTTGGTCAGATGCATGTGCACGCCATCCATGCCATCGCGCGTCGCGCGCGCTCCTCCGCCGCCGCCCATGCTTTCGTTGTAGACGTAAAAGCGTCCGGTGCGCGGATGCATGCCGCTCGTCGTCATCACGGAAATGCCGGTGGAAGCGGCGATGGCGCGCCCCGGCATGGCGGGCGCCAGCGCGGCGAGCATCATATCCGCGAGCCGCTGCGCCACCTCATGCCGGCTGTAGACGGCGGCGGGCGGCAAGGCGTTCACCACGCTGCCAGGCTCCGCGATGATGGTCACGGCCCGATGGAAGCCGGCATTGGCGGGCGTGTCGCCATCGATCAGCGTCTTCACGACGTAGTAGACGATGGCCTGCAATGCCGTGAACACCATGTTCATGCCGGTGCGGTTCTGCGGCGGGCAGCCCGTGAAGTCGAAGGTGATGGCCTCGCCGCGCACCGCCACGGCCACGCGCAGATCCAGCAGTTCCGGCCACAGGCTGGTATCGAAATCGTGGCGGAACGCGTAGCGTCCATCGGGGATGGCACCGATCCCGGCGCGGGCCTTGCGCTCGCTATAGTCCAGCAGCAGCGCGCTGGCCCGCTGCAACTGTGCCACGCCATACCGGGCGCAGAGCGCCTGCACGCGCTGCACGCCGAGGCGGTTCGCCGCCATCTGCGCGCGGAAATCATTCACGCGTTCATGCGGCACCTGGCAGTTCAGCAGCACCAGATCCATCACATCCTGCTGCAGCACCCCGGCCCGATACAGCCGCACCGGTGGGATGCGCAGCCCTTCCTGGAAGATGTGCGCATGGCCGCGATCGACGAAATCCGAATGATGCGCCAGGTTCGCGACCCAGAAGCCGATGGCGCCATCCGCGAAGACCGGCTCCAGGAAGACGATGTCGTTGAGATGCGTGCCGCCACCGGTATGCGCGTCATTGCCGATGAAGACATCGCCGGGTGCGACGGTGGAAAGATCGACACGCGCCAGCGTCTCCGCCGTGATGCCGAGTAGCGATCCCAGATGGAAGGGGATCTGCTCCGCCTGCGCGATGACCTGCCCCGCGGTGTCGAAGACGGCGGCGGAACAATCCCGTCGTTCCTTGATGTTGGCGGAATAGGCGGCGCGGATCAGCGCCTTGCCCATCTCCTCGACGATGGTGGACAGCGCGCTGCCGATCACCTCCAGCGTGATGGGATCGATGGCGGCGCTCATGCGGCCTCCTCGATGACGAGGTTGAGCCAGGCATCCACCGTCGCCACCTGGCCCGGCAGCAGCAACGTCGTGCTGTCCATCTGCTCGATGATGGCGGGGCCCGCCACGCGATGCCCGGGGCCGAGCAGGGCGCGGTCATGCAGCGGGCAGGCGACGAAATCGCCGCGTTCCGGAAGCCAGACCGATCGCGTGCCGAGGGTGCTGTCCGCCACTGGATGCGTGACCTCGGGATGCGCGGTGATGGTCGCTTTCGGCACGCGGCCGATGGCTTCGAGGCGGAGTGTCACGACGCGGATGGGCTCCTCCGGCGAGGCATAGCCATAGACCTGCTTGTGCGCGGCCTCAAAGCGTTCGCGCAACACGTCCAGCGCCGCGCGGTCCAGCGGGCCATCGGGGCAATCGATCATCAACTCGTGTGCCTGGCCGGCATAGCGCATGTCGATGCCGCGCGCCGAAGTGCGGTCCTCCTGCGCCAGGCCTTCCTCGTCGAACCACGCGGCTGCCTGGGCCTCCAGCCCTGCGAAACCCTCAGTCAGCGCAGGCAGATCCTGCACCGCGAGCGGCAGCAGGCGCCCGGCGGCGAAGTGGCGGCGGAGATCCGTCAGCAGCAGCCCCATGGCGCAGAGAATGCCCGGATTGCGGGGCACGATCACGCGGCTCATGCCGAGTTCCCGCGCCAGCCGCGCCGCGTGCAGCGGCCCCGCGCCGCCGAAGGCCATCAGCGCATAGTCCCGCGGGTCATAGCCGCGCTCCACCGAGACGACCCGGATCGCCTTGGCCATATTGGCGGTAACCACGCTGATGATGCCCTGGGCCGTCCGCATCACATCGAGACCGATCCGGTCTGCCAGGCCCTGCACCGCCGCCACCGCGCGGTCCCGGTCGATCGGCATGCGCCCGGCCAGAAGATGCGTGGGGTTCAGCACCTGCAGTACGACATTCGCATCCGTGACGGTCGGTTCCGCATTGCCCAGCCCGTAGCAGACCGGGCCTGGAAAGGCGCCGGCGCTGCGCGGGCCAACCTTCAGCAGACCGCCGCTATCGACCTGCGCGATGGATCCGCCACCAGCGCCGACGGTGTGGATATCCAGCATCGGCACCTTCAGCGGATGGCCATGCACCTCCACATCCGTCGCCATGCGCGGCCGCAGGCCATCGATCAGTGCGACATCGCTGGAGGTGCCCCCCATATCGAAGGTGATGATTCCTGGCGTCCCCGCCGCGCGTGCAATGGCCAGCGCGCCCATCACCCCGGCTGCGGGGCCGGACAGCACCGTCCGCACGGGATGCCGCGCCGCCGCTTCCGCCGAGATCACGCCGCCATTGCTTTGCGTGAGCTGCGGCGGAGTGGTGACGCCGATCGCCGCCAGCCGTGGCGCAAGCCGGGCGATGTAGCCGCGCATCACCGGCCCCAGCGCGGCATTCACGACGGTGGTCGAGAATCGCTCGAATTCCCGGATTTCCGGCGCCACGTCATGCGAGGTGCTGACGAAGGCGCCGGGCATTTCCTCCGCCACGATCCGCGCCACCAGCGCCTCATGCGCCGGGGCGAGGTAGCCGTAGAGGAAGCAGATCGCGATGGCCTCCACCCCCGCATCGCGCAGGCGGCGCACGGCGGCGCGGGCTTCCGCCGCATCCAGGGGCGTCTCCACGCTGCCATCGAAGCGCAGACGCTCCGTCACCTCGATCCGCAGGTCGCGCGGTGCCAGGGGCGCCGGCTTCACCGCTTGCAGATCATAGAGCGAGGGGCGCATCTGCCGGCGGATCTCGATCACGTCGCGAAAGCCGCGCGTCGTCACCATGCCGGTTCGCGCGCCACGATGTTCGATCAGCGCATTCGTCGCCACCGTCGTGCCATGGCCGAAGAACGCCACCTCCGTGCCTTGGCGCCCCGCATCGGCCAACGCCTGCGCGATGCCGGTCGCGATGCCCTCGGAAGGGTCGCCCGGCGTGCTGCTGACCTTCCAGACGGAAAGCCGGCCCGAAGCGGGGTCCCAAAGGCAGACATCGGTGAATGTGCCGCCGGAATCGACGCCCACGCGGAGCCCGGTATCCGGCCCGAAACGCGTCAAGCCAGCTCTCGCCGCACAGGCATCAGCTCATCCCATCTGGATTGGCGCCAATTTTGATGCCATAGTTTCGCAGCTATCGTCAACAGCCATCACAGGGGGAGGGAGGCCCATGGACAGCAGCGCCATCGCGGAACCCGCCGGCGCCTGGGCGGCAGGGCCGGCCATCGCCCGCACCCGCGACCTTGCCCGGCAGATCGAGCAGGATATCCATGCCGGCGTCCTCGGCACCGGGTCCTGGCTGCGGCAGATCGACCTCGAACAGCGCTATGCCGCGACGCGCCTCGATGTGCGCCAGGCGCTGGACCGGCTGGTGGAGCGCGGCTTGGTGCGCCACATCGCGCGGCGCGGCTATCAGGTGGAGGATTTCGACCCGGCGCGTGTTGCCGCCATCATGGAAATCCGCGCCGTGCTGGAAGTGGCGGCCGCCGCGCTGGTGATGGACCTTCTGGACGAGGCCGCGCTTGCCCTGATGGGCGATGCCGCCCTGCGCTTCGCCACCGCCGTCGAATGCGGCACGGTGGAAGCGCAGGAAGGTGCCAATCTTGATTTCCATCGCGCCATGCTCGCGCAATGCCCGAACCGCGAACTCGTCACCCTGCTGTTCGACCTGCGCGGCCGCGTGCCTGCGGCCGTCATCCGTCGCCGCAACAATCAGGCGCTGCTACGCCGCGCGGCGCAGCAGCATCACGAGATCATCCGCCTGATCCGCGCGCGAGACCTGCCAGCGTTGCAGCGCGTGATGCGGGAGCACAATCTGACGCCAGCCTGAGCCTCTACGGGCTATCGCAGAACAGGCTGCCGTCATTGCCGTAGATGCGCGCCCGCAGCGCCGCCGGCACATCCGCCATCTGCGCATGCGGGTCTGGCATGCCCATCGCAAAGGGCCAGTCGGAGCCGAAGAAGATCCGCTCCTCCCCGAACACCTTCGCCGCGTGTTCCAGCGCCGGCGCGCCATGGGCAATGCAATCCGCGCAGAAGCGCCGGAAGGTCACCGTGGCATCCGGCACGCCTTCGCGGCGCGATCCCGGCCGGCCGGTCACCTGCCCGCGCGTCAGCCTCCCCACGACAGAAGGCGCCGCGCCGCCACCATGGGCGAGACACACCGTCATCCGCGGATGGCGGTCCAGCACGCCACCCATGGCGAGATGCGCGGCGGCGAGCGCCGTCTCCGCCGGGCTGCCCAGCAGGTTGTGCAGGTAGAAGGCATCCAGCCGCCCGTCGCAGCCCTTGCAGGGATGCAGGAACAGGAAGGCGCCGGCCTCGTCCAACACGGCCCACAGCGCGTCATAGGCGGGGTCCGAAAGCTGCACCTGATGCGTGGCCGACCCCGCGGGCATGGCGAAGCGCTTCTGCCCGGCGGCGATCGCGGCGCGCGCGATGGCGGCGGCCTGCCCGGGGTAGCGCAGCGGCAGATGAAACATCGGCCGCAGCCGGTCCGCATGCTTCGCGCCGATCGCCGCCAGCCCGTCATTCACATAGGCGCACCAAGCGGCGGAGGCCGCCTCATCCAGGTCGAGCCGATACAGCGGCGGCGGCGCGGAGACCCAGGCCCGTGCCACCTGGTTCTTGTCCATCCACGCGATCAGCGCCTCCGGCTGATAGACGGTGGCGAGGCCGAGGCGATAGCCATCCACCGTCATCGCGCCGTCCCAGGCCACGCCGGGCAGCGCCGCGATCCGGTCCTCCAGCACCGGCACCAGATGCGCGTGGATATCGAGCGCGATTTTTTCCATCGCGGCGTCTCCTCAGGCGGCGGGCGAAAGTGGGGATCGCGCGCGCAGATCCGCCAGCACTGTCTGCGCCGCATTGTGGCCCGATAGGCCGGAAATGAAGTTGCCCGGCCAGGTGCCGTTGCCGCTGAGATAAAGCCCTGGCATCGGCGTGCGATAGGCATGCAGCCCCGGCAGCGGCCGCATCCAGAACTGGTTCCAGGGCGCGAGGTCGCCATGCGTCATATTCGCCTCGATGAGGCCGAACTCCCGCTCGAATTCCTCGGGATCAATGCAGCGCCAGCCATTGATGAGACCCGGCAGCGTCGGCATGTACTGCGCGACGCTGTCGAGCACGCGCTTCGCCAGCGCGTCCCGTTCCGTCGCCCAACTGCCTTCGCGCAGCGCATAGGGCGCGGTGCCGACATTCAGGCTCAGCAGATGCTTGCCGGGCGGGGCCAGCCCCGCGCTGCTCAGGCTCGGGCAGAGGCCCCAGACCACGGGCTTCTCCGGGATGCGGCCCTGCACCATCTCGGCATGGCTGTCCTCAAGATATTCCAGCGAGGGCGCGATGCGGAACTGCGCGGCGGCGAGCGCCATCGGGTCCGCGCCGTCCGGCACATCCCGCCATTGCGGCGGCCCGTCCAGCCCGACCACCACCTTGAAGGCCTTGCCGAGCATCCGCCGCCGGCCCATCCGCGCGCGGTGGTCCGCCCAGTCCGGCTCATCCCGCATCAACTCGCAGACCGTCACGCGCGGGTTGCAGGCGGCGATGACGATGGGCGCGTGGAATTCCTCGCCATCCCGCGTCACCACGCCGGACGCGACGCCGTCGCATGTCTGGATGCGGTCCACCGCGATCCGCGTGCGCAGCGTCACGCCCCGCGCTGCGGCGCTGGCCACCATGCTGTCGATGATGGCCCCCATGCCGCCGACCGGCATGCCGGTGGACCCGCGCAAGGGCATCCGCCGCGGGTCATAGCCATCCGTGCCGCGGAGCGAGGCGAGGGAAAGCGGCCGCGCCAGCAGGTTCACCGGCGTGCCGGGCGTGGAGGGTGTGAAGTTCCCGCCGACGACGGCCATCGGCGCGATCAGCGCCCGCGTCTGCCAGGATAACTCGAATTCGTCGAACAGGTCCCGCACGCTGCCGAAGAAGATGCGGGAGAAGGCTTCCTGATCCTCCAGGCTCGTCAGGTTGCGCGTCAGCTCCTGCAGCGTCGGCGGCGGGCCGAAGACGGAGATGCCGAGCTTCTGCGCGAAAGCTTCGAGATAGGCGAAGAAGGCGTCGTAGCGCGCGGATTCGCCCGGCGCGTAGGCCTCGATCTGCGCCGCGGTACGTTCGCGTTCCCGCCAGCCCACGAACATCGATCCATCCGCCAGCGGGTGCACGAGCGTGGGGTTCAGGGGGGTGAAGCGCAGCCCGAAGCGTTCGAGTTCGAGATCGGCGACGATCTTCGGCTCCAGCGAGCCCGGCGAATTCGCGATGGTGGTGCGGTAGCCCGGCATGAACTCCACCGTCGCCACCGGCCCGCCCATGCGCGCGCTGCGTTCCAGCACGGCAACGGAAAGCCCGGCACCAGCCAGATACCCCGCGGCCACCAATCCGCTATGGCCGCCGCCGATGATGATGGCGTCGAAGCGGTTGGCGGCCACCGCCGTTCTCCTCAGGGCAGGAATTCGTTGGTGAAGTAGGTCGATGACGCGCGATTGCCCTGGATTTCGCCCACGCCGCGCAGGGTGGAAATCAGCGCTTCCCATTCCTCCGGCGTCGAACGGCCCCAGCTGGGATCGGTGGGTGGCGTGGACAGGCGGATCAACCCGGTCACGTAGTCCAGGCACTGCGCCGGGCCGCCGGCGATCTGCACGCGGGAGCGGATCAGCGTACAGGCGCCTTCCGGGTCCGCGGCCATGTCGGCGAAGCCGCGGCGCGCGGCGGCGAGCGTTGCGCGGATGGCATTCGGCTTCTCCCGCGCGAAGGTCTCGTTCACCGCGAAGCCGAAGCCGAGCAGCGGCACGCCGAAGCTCGCGAGTTCCATCACCTCCGCCTCATGCCCCGCGCCGCGGACGATGGCCTGGTAGGCGTGGCTGTCACCGGAGACGACATCGACCTGGCCGGTCAGCAGCGCCGCCGTCTTCGCCGTGGCATCGAGCGAGATGACGTTCAGCGCGCGCTCCGCGATGTTGTTGGACCGCCGGAAGATGGAAAGCCCAAGCCCATCCGAGCCACCCGGCGTGCTGCCGATCCGCAGCCCTTCCAGGGAACGCGGCCCTTCCAGCCTGACGCGGCCGCGAATGCCGACGAAGGAGGCGGAGGTGCGGTGCTGATAGACCGCGACGACGCGCAGCGGCACGCCCTTCGCCATGGCGGCGGCAGCATTGGTGACGTTGAGGTGGCCGATATCGAAGCCGCGCTGGCCCACAAGGATGGCGGTGGTATTGGACCCGCGCCCCTGTTCGACCTGCAGGTCGATGCCGGCTTCACGGAAATAGCCGCGTTCCTGGGCGAGGAAGAAGGCGGAATGGTAAGGCAGCCAGCCCCAGTCCAGCAGCATGCGCACGCGTTCCTGCGCGCTTGCCGCGACGGGTGCCATCACGATCGCCGCGGCGCCCAGCGCCACCGCGATCCCTCTCCGCATCATGCCTTTGGCCATTCCGTTGCTCCTTCCCTGCTGCCGCCAAGCTAATCCACTGTTCTGCCGCGCTGGCTCGCATGCCAGGGAATCGCGGCGCGTTCCACGCCTTCCGCCAGGTACCAGACGGCGATGCCGAAGACGGAAACCACCGTCACCGCGGCGAAGGCTGTCGGCACTTCCAGGCTGCCGACGGACTGGATCAGCATGTGGCCGAGCCCCTGGTTCGAGGCGACGAATTCGCCGATCACCGCGCCCACAGGCGCAAGGGTGATGGAGATTTTCACGCCGGACATGATGGCCGGCAGCGCGGAGGGGATGCGTATCTTCAGCAGTGTCTGCCAGTAGGACCCGCCCATGGAGCGCGACAGCAGCAGCAGGTCAGGGTCGGCGGATCGCAGCCCCGTCACGGTGTTCACCAGCATCGGGAAGAAAGTGAAGACGATGACGAAGATGATGCTGCTTTTCATCCCGAAGCCGATCCATACCAGCAGCAGCGGCGCGACGACGACCTTCGGGATGGCGTGGAACACCACCAGCCAAACATAGAGAATGCGCTCCACCGCCGGTGAGGCCGCGATCAGCGCGCCCAGGCCGAGCGAGAAGGCAAGCGCGATGGCGAAGCCCACCACCGCGGCCTGTGCCGTGTATTGCAACTGCACCGTCAGCAGATGCGCCTTGTCGACCATGACGACGGCGATCTCGCTCGGCGCCGGCAGCAGGTAGGACGGCAGTTCGAAGAACCACACCGCGAACTCCCACAAGGCCAGCCCGCCGATGCCGCTCAACGTCGGCAGCAGCAGGCCCATCCCCGCGGTGCGCAGGCGCTTCGAAGGGGATTGGTCGTCCTGGGAGACGGAATCGAGGTCGCTCATGCCTGCAGCACCCCGCTGCGTTCGAATTGCGTGCGGATGCGCCGGACGATGGCGGTGAAATCCGGTTCCTCCCGCATCGAGAGCCTGCGCGGGCGGGGCAGGGAGACCTCGATATCATCCAAGATCACGCCCGGCCGCGCCGACATCACCAGCACGCGGTCGGAAAGAAACACTGCTTCCGGGATGGAATGGGTGATGAGCAGGGCGGTGGTGTTGGTCAGTTCCTGCACGCTTTGCAGCAGCACGCCCATCTGGTCCCGCGTCAGCGCATCCAGCGCGCTGAAGGGCTCATCGAGCAGCAGCAGCCAGGGGTCCGTCAGCAGCGCGCGGGCGATCGCCACGCGCTGGCGCATGCCCCCCGAAAGCTCCCAAGGGTTGCGATCCGCGAAATCCGCCACACCGAGTTCGGCGAGCAATTCGCACGCCCGCGCCACGGCCTTCGCACGGTCCATGCCCTGCATCTCCGCGGGCAGCAGCACGTTGTCCAGCACATTGCGCCAATCCAGCAGCAGGTCGCGCTGGAAGACGATGCCGACACCGGGCATGCCACCGGTCGCCGGCTTTCCACGCACGAGAATCTGCCCCTCGCTCGGCGCATCGAGACCCGCGACAAGACGCAGCAGCGTCGATTTGCCGCAGCCGCTGGGGCCGACGATGGCGGTGGTCTTGCCCGCCTCCAATTCGAGAGAGACCGGCCCCAGCGCGTGCACGACGCCCCGCGCGGAGCGGTAGCGGCGCGTCACGCGATCGAGCCGGATGTCGCTCACCCGCGGAACACCTCGCCATAGACCCGCAGCCAATTGCCATGGGTGATCTTCGCGACCTCGGCCGGCGTGAAGCCCACGGCCGTGAGCCCGGGTTCGATCTTGCCGATATCCTTCACCTCCGGGAACCAATCCGGCGGTGCCGCCTTGCCGGGCTTGGCGGCGGAGGCGGCGCCGTAGTCCTCGCCCCGTGTCCAGCGGCCCTTGCGCATCCAGTCGTAGTCCGGCTTCGTGAAGTTGTGGCTGCGATCGGTGCCGACGGCGACATGGTCGATGCCGGCGATGTCCACCGTGCGCTTCACCATGGTGCACCAGTTCTCGATGGTGGCGCAGTAGTGGTCGCCGGTGATGTTGCGATAGGTCGCGCAGCCGATCACGCCGCCATTGTCCCGCAGGGCCGCGATCACATCATCGGTCTTGTTCCGCTTGTGCGGGAACAGGCTGTCCGCATTCGCATGGGTGATCGCGACAGGCTTCTTGGAGAACTTCACCGCATCCAGCGTGCTGCGATTTCCAACATGGCTGAGGTCGACGAGGATGCCGCTGCGGTTCATCTCGAGAATCAGCTCCCGCCCGAACCGGGCAAGGCCGCTATCCTCGGCCTCGTAGCAGCTGCCGGCGTAGGAATTCTGGTTGTTGTAGGTCAGCTGCACGCAGCGCACGCCGAGTTCGGCATACAGTTCCACGAGCCGGATGCGGCCGCCGAACAGCTCCGTGTTCTGGAAGCCGAGCACGATGGCAAGCTTGCCGGCCGCTGCGATGCGCTCGATATCCGCGGCGCTATACGCGATCTCGACAAGGTCGCCGTTCTCGCGGCAGAGATCGCGCCAGCGGCCGATGGAATCCAGCGATTCCGTCACATCCTCCCAGAAGCCGCAGGTCACCGTTACGGCGCCGACCTGGCCAAGGCGTAGCGCCTCGAAGGCATGACGGTCGAAATGGCCGCATTGCAGCCCGTCAATGAGCATGGATGGCGTCCTCCGGCGCGTCGGCACCCGGTGCCGCGCGCTCCCCTCGGGTGAAATCAGAAACCCGGCGCCGCCCGCTGTCAACGCGCGATGATCGCACGCGCCAGGTGGCATCGCCGTCTTGCCATTCCGCTATCGCGCGGCCGGCGCCGCCCGAACCGCGAGCGTTCCCTCGTCGAAGCCGGGCGTGAAGCTGAAGCCTGGCCGCGTCGCCCAGATCCAGGCCGCGGTGTAGAGCGGGATGACGCCAAGATCCTCCATCGCCGTCGTCATCGCCTGCTGCTGCATCCGCCCACGCGCGCCGTCGTCGATGGTCTGCGCCGCTGTCTCGATCAGGCGGTCCACCTCGGCATTCGCGTAGCGGCCGCGGTTGAAGCCGCCATAGCCGCGGCTTTCATCGACGGAATGCAGCGCCTGGCGCAGCACAACCAGGTTGTCGCCATAGCTGCCCCAGCCATTCAGCAGCAGCGTCGCGTCGAAGCGCGTCATGCGCGTGAAGAACACGGCCTGGGGCTCGGCATCCGCCTGAGTGTCGATACCGATACGGCTCAGCATCTGTGCCACCTGCAGGCAGGTCTGCCGGTCATTCACGTAGCGGCCGTTGGAACAATGCAGGGTCAGCCGGAAGCCATTGGGGAAGCCGGCCTCCGCCAGCAGCCGCCGCGCCGCGGTGGGGTCGAAGACCGCGGGCGGGATCTGCCCCGCCCAGCCGAACATCCCCTCCGGCGCCGCCTGGTTGGCGGGCGTCGCCAGCCCGTCCATCGCGCGCTCCGCAAGCCCCGCGCGGTTGATCGCGAGCGAGATGGCGCGCCGCACCCGCCCATCCCGAAGCGGGTTCTGCGCCAGGGCGCGGCCGTCGCGATCGGTGGCGAAGGGCGTCTGTTCGCGCGCCGTATCGGGCACCAGGAACATGGTGCGGTTGCCGTCATGGACGAACAGCGTCACGCGCGCATCCCCACGCAGCCGCGCCACATCCGTCATCGGCACCTTGTCGATCAGGTCCACCGTGCCGGACAGCAGCGCTGCCAATCGTGCCGCGTCATTCGCGATGGGGCGGAAGGTCACGCTGTCCCAGGCCGCGGCGTTGCCCCAGTAGCCGGGGTTGCGCGTGAGCTCGAGCTTCTCCCCAGGCGTCCAGCGCGTGAGGCGGTAGGGCCCGGTGCCGATCGCGGCGCGGCCCTGGTTGAACTCGGCAACCCCCGCGCCTTCCGCCGCGGTGGCGGAGACGATGCGGAGCCGCGCGACATCCAGCAGCAATTGCGGATAGGGCGTCGCGGTGCGCAATTCCACCCGGTCCGGCGCCAGCACGCTGACGCCGGTGATGGCGCGGGCATAGGGCGCGTAGGTGCCGGCGCCGTGCCGCACCTGGTTGACCCGCGCGAGGGAGAAGGCCACATCCTCCGCCGTCAGCGGCTTGCCATCGGAAAAGCGCACGCCGGGGCGGAGCGTGAATTCCCAGGTGGTGTCGCCGGTCGCCCGCCAACTCGTCGCGAGGTCCGGCACCACATTCAGCTTCGGGTCCATCGCCACCAGCGTATCGAAGACATGCTGGTGAAGGGCGGAACTCGTGAAGGTCGGCGCGACATGCGGGTCCATCGACGTCGCATCGGTCTGCAAAGCGACATTCAGATCGGCGCCCCGCGCGGGCAATGCTGCCAGCGCCAAGCCCAGGCACGCCCAACGGGACCACCGCATCGTCGTTTCCTTCCCCATTGTCACGGCAGGATAAGATGCGCCGCGTCCGGCGACCAGCCCAGCGCCACCCGCGATCCTGGTGTGATGCCCTGCGCTTGGCGCCCGCCCAGGCGCGCGCGCAGCGCGACGCCGCCAGCCTTGCCGATGACCAGCGCGCTGTCACCGAATTGCACGACATCCTCGACATCCAGCATCACCTGGTTCGGTGTGCCAGCCCTCGCGAGTTCCAGCGCTTCCGGCCGCAGCAGCAGCGTCGCCTCACCGCGCGGCAGCACCAGGCCGCTGGCGATGGTGACGGTGCCGAGGCCCTCGACCTCCAGCGTGCAGGCCACCGGATCGACGACACGGGTGCGCAGCAGGTTGCTGTCGCCAACGAAGCGGGCGACGAATTCGGTGCAAGGTCTTTGATACACGTCCAGCGGTGCGGCATCCTGCTGGATGCGCCCGCCTTCGAAGACGACGATGCGGTCGGACAGCGCCATCGCCTCGGACTGGTCATGCGTGACGAAGACGGTGGTGACATGCGTCGCGCGCTGGATCCGCTTGATCTCCAGCTGCATCTGTTCGCGCAGGTTCTTATCCAGGGCGCCGAGCGGTTCATCCAGCAACAGCAGGGCCGGGTCGAACACCAGCGCGCGCGCCAGCGCCACGCGCTGCTGCTGCCCGCCGGAAAGCTGCCGCGGATGGCGATCCCCGAGATCCGCTAGCCCTACGAGGTCCAGCATCTCCCGCGCCTTGCGGGTGGCCACCGCATTCGCGACGTTGCGCATCATCAGCGGGAACATCACGTTCTGCAGTGCCGTTCGATGCGGGAACAGCGCGTAGTTCTGGAACACCACGCCGATGCCGCGCTTATGCGGCGGCACGCCGAGCATCGGGCGGCCTTCCACCAGCACGCTGCCGGCATCCGGTTCCTCGAACCCCGCGATGACCATCAGTGTCGTCGTCTTGCCAGACCCGCTCGGGCCGAGGAAGGTCACGAACTCTCCGCGGCGCGCGCTGAGTGTGACGCCATCCAGCGCCCGCACCTTGCCGTCATAGCTTTTCGTAAGCCCGGTGATTTCGAGATGCGCGGTCATCGTCCCCCTCCCGCACGGCGGCGCAGCATGGCGCCCAACGCCAGCAGCAGCACGATGCCGAACAGCAGGGTGGAGGCCACGGCGATCACCGGGTCCGCCTGCATGCGGATGCTGTCGAACATGCGGCGCGGCAGGGTTTCCGTCGCCGCGCCTGAGATGAAGATGGCCACCACCGTCTCATCGAAGCTGGCGACGAAGGCGAACAGCGCGGCGGCGGCGAAGCCGGGCCAGAGCACCGGCATCGTCACATGCAGGAACGCCTTCCAGGGCGGTGCGCCCAGGCTCATCGCCGCGCGTTCCAGCGTGCGGTCGAAGCCCTTCAGGCTCGCGGTCAAGACGAGGAAGGCGACCGGGACCGAGAGCGCGGTATGCGCGAGCACGAGGCCGGCGAAGGTCTGCACCAAGCCGATATCCGCCAGGAAGGCGTAGTAGCCGATGGCGATGACGATATGCGGCACCACCATCGGCAGCATCAGCATCATGTTCACCACCCCCTTGCCGCCGAAGCGGTGGCGCACCAGCGCGAAAGCCGCCGGCGTGACCAGCGCCATGGTCAGCGCCGCGACGCAACTCGCGACCAGCAGGCTGTTGATCGTCGGCCCCGTCCAGCGCGGATCGGCGAAATAGGCGTAGTAGTAGCGAAGCCCCCAGCCCGGCGGTGGGAATTCGAGCGAGACGGCGGTGCTGAAGGACATCGGCACGACGACGAGGATCGGCGCGGCGACAAAGGCCGCCACCAGCCAGCCCAGCCAGATCATTCCCCGCCGCATGCCTTCAGCCCCACAGCCGATCGAGGCCGAATTTCCGGTGGTACAATCCGAGCACCACCGCCGTGCTCGCCAGCAGCACGACAGCCAGCGCCGAGGCCTCCCCGAAGGCGAGGAATTCCTCGATCTGATGGCCGATCACGCCGGCAATCATCTGTTCGCGCGGGCTGCCGATCAGCACCGGCGTCACATAGAAGCCGAGGCAGATGACGAAGACGAGCGTCAGCCCATTGACGATGCCCGGGGCCGCGAGGGGCAGCGTGACATGCCGGAACACCGAGAGCGGCGTGGCGCCGAGGCTGGCGGCGGAGCGCACCACGGCGGGGTCAATCCGTTGCAGGGCGGCATAGAGGCTCAGCACCATGTAGGGGATCAGGATATGCACCATCGCCAGCGTGGAACTGAAGCGGGTGAACAGCAGCTGCGGCGGATCACCGCCCAGCAGGGCCGCCACCAGCCAGGCGATCGGCCCCTTGTTGCCCAGCAGCACCATCCACGCATAGGTGCGGACGAGGAAGCTGGTCCAGAAGCTCATCGTCACGATCACCAGCATCAACGCGGCGATGCGCGGCCCGGATTCCGCCATCGCATAGGCCAGCGGAAATCCCAGCAGCAGCGTGCAGGCCGCGACCAGCGCCGCCGTCATGAAGGTGCCGCCGAGCACGCGCAGCAGGAAGCCATCGCCGAGGATCGCGGTGTAGTGCCCGAACCCCGGCTCCGGCTCCGTCACGCTCAGCAGCAGCACTTGCGCCAGCGGTACCAGGAAGAAGGCCGCCAGGAACACCAGCAATGGCAGCAGCAGCAGCCAGGGCCGCAGGGCAGCGCGGGTGGCGGCGGTTGCTGCCAGGGCCATCAGGCGCCGACCCAGCGTTCGAAGCGCTGGGTGATCTGCGCCACATCGCCACCGAAACTGTCGATGTCCTGTTCGAACACCTTGGACAGGTTCTGCGGCGAGGTCGGCATGCGCGCGGCATCGGCATTGCCGAGATACTCGAAGCTGCGCGGGTTGAGCGGGCCATAGACGGCTTCCCGGCAGAAACCCGCCAGGCGTTCCGCCTGCACCGCGGATTCGACGAAGCGCATCGCGAGATCCTTGCGCGGCGTGCCGCGCGCGACAACCCAGAAGGCGCGGTCCACCTGGCCGCCCTGCCAGGTCATCTTCACGGGCTTGTTGTCGTCGATCAGTTCCAGCACACGGCCGTGCCAGATGCCGATCATGTCGACTTCCCCATCCCGCAGCAGCTGGGCGGATTGCTGGCCCTGCGTCCACCAGACGCGCAGCGCCGGCTTGATGCGATCCATCGCGCGGAAGCTGCGCTCCACATCCATGGGGTAGAGCTGGGTCTGCGGCACACCGTCGCCGGCGAGCGCGATGGGCAGTACGCGGGCGGCGTAGCGTTGCAGGCAGCGCGTGCCGGGGAAGCGCTGGAGGTTCCAGAAGTCTCGCCAATCCTGCGGCGCGTCGCCGTATTTCTGCGCGTTCCAGGCCAGCACCGTCGCAAAGGCGTGGCTCGCCACGCCATTGCGATAGATGGCGCCATCCCAAAGCCGGCTGCTGATGGGCGCGAGGGATTCCAGCAGCCGCGCCTGTTCGGCCCGCACCATCTCTGCCAGGCCGAGGGTGGTCACATCGAATTCATAGGCGCCGCTGCGAACCTGCGCGGCCAGCTTGGCGAAGGAGACCGGGGAGACGGGACGGATTTCCGCGCCGGTCTCGCGCGTGAAGGGCTCGAACAGATGCTTCTGCGCGGCGCGTTCCCACGGCCCGCCCCAGCTATTGACGAACAGCGTCTCCGCCGCCCGCAGCCGCCGGAAAGGCGGCGCCGCTAGGCCAAGCGTGGCGCCACCCAATGTCAGCGCCACGCGGCGCGTGACCGCGCCGCCTCCGTTCCCGTTCACCATCTTCCCCTCCTCGGTCGCGGGCTTGATGCCCTTGCTTCGCTCGCTCGCGGGTGCTGCCCGCGGTGTCAGACCAGTGTGGTCGTATTGATGGCCACTTTCTCCGTCAGCAGGGAGAAATCGGTATCGTCGTCATTGTCCTTCCGGCCCAGCACGGAGCCATCGGGCAGCACGATGATCGGCCCGGCATGGCGACGGGATTCCGTGGTATCCGGCGCCAGCGCGGTGTTCGAGAGGTGATGCGCACGCCACCACAGCGCGGGCGCCACCGCCAGGCCTTCCTGCAGCGCCCGGGCCAGCAGGGGGTCCACCGCCGGCGGCGTGCCGGTCATCGCGGCGGCGAACAGGCAGGCCTGGGCCTGGGCCCGTCGTAGCCTTCCCGGCGCCTCGCCCTCCGCGCAGGGGGCCGCGATGCTGGTCTGGCCGATGGCTCCGAACACGAGCAGGCCCTGGCGCCGTCCCAGCCCGGCCGACGCGAGCAATTCCTGCGGGTCCTGCACATCGGTGATGGTCAGCACGGCGCTGCCGTGCCGCGCCACGGCTTCCGCCGCCAGGTCCAGCAGGCTCGGCAGCACGATCCAGGCGTGCTGGCCAGCCGCATCCACGGCGAAGTGCCCGGGTTCAGGTTCCTCGATGCGCAGCGCCGTGGGGTCGGCGTGCGTCAGGGCTTCCAGCCTTTCCACCAGCATCTCCAGCCCGCCGAGGCCGGCAATGGCGGAATACAACACCACATCCCGCACCGCCGGCACGAAGCCGTGCGGCAGCGGCGTCAGCATCAGCAGCCTTTCCACCACGAGGCGGATTTCGCGCGGCAGCAGGACGATGGGAGCCGTCATCACAGCGCCTCCATCGACGGCTCGGCCGGGTTGAACCAAGGGCCTTCCGCGTGCGCCGCCAGATCGGCGGCGGTCGGCGCGCCATGCAGCAGCACGCCGCGCAGGTTGCGGTCGAGAAAATCCCGCGTCTTGTCCACGCCATGCAGCGCGGCGTTCAGCAGCCGGACCACCTGTGCCGGCACGAAGCCTTCATCCAGCGGGTTGGCGTGCGGGACGTGGTAGCCGAGCCCCCGCAATCCCTGCACGCGGGAGATCATCAGCCGCAGGTCCGGCCGCGCGGCGAGAAGGCGGGAGACCGGCTGTTCGGCCGGCCGGCCGCGCAATTCGGCATGCAGCGCCTGCGCCAGGCTGGGCAAGTCCAGCGCCAGATTATGCGCGCCCTCCGGCACTTCCTCCAGCGGTCCGCGCCGCGGTTCCTCTGCGGTGGCCGACTTGTACCAGATGAAGCGACGCGCGCCGGGTGCCTGCATGTCGATCGCCAGCGCCCAGCCGTGTTCCGCTTCCAGCAGCGCGCGCAGCGCGCCGCAGCGCATCGCGGGGTCCGTCACCAGTTCCTCGCTGACGATCAGGTTGCCCATCAGCGCATCCGCCTGGTCGGGCACGAGCTCGATCATCAGTGACAGCAGCGTCTCGATGCTCTCGGGGTGCAGCCGGCCTTCCAGCCCATCGGCCAGCGCCGCTAGCGGGTAGCGATGCGCGTGCCCCGCGACGCGCCCGGTTGCATGCAGCGCATCCAGCGCCGCGCCGATCACCTCCAGCTCCCGCGCCACCAGCGCGCTCTTGGCGAAACCCTCGTAGCGCATGCGGTCCTCTCGCCGGAATCGCGCTGCGCGCGCCACTTCGGCCCGCAGCGCCGCCACGCGTGCGTCGCCTGCGGTGACGGGCAGCGCCTTGGCCAGCGCGATGGCTTGCTCCCGCGCCGCGATCCAGGCGTGGATCAGGCGAGGGTGGTTGTGGACGAAGAACATCAGCCCCAGCGCGCTGCCATTGCCGATGCCGAGGAAGCGGCGGATCGTCGGCGCCAGTGTCACCGCCCGCGCGGGGTCCCGGTGCCTGGCCAGGCATTCCACGAGGTCCGCGGCGAATTCCCGCATCAGCACCGCCGTCAGCATCTGCGCCGCGAGCGCGCCGCGCAACGGGTGGTCATCCTCCAGCGCCAGGAAGCTGCGCGTGCCGAAGGTGCCGTTGCCGTCGAGGCCGGTATTGCGCATGAGGTAGCAGGCCGTCGCCAGGGTTGGCACATCCGGCTGCCGCCCTTCCGACAGCGCCACCACCGTCGCGTCGAAGACGCGCATGGAGCGGTTCGACCGGCACCACACCAGCGTGCCCGGCGTGGCGCGGCCCTGGTAGAGCTTCGGCAGTTCCTGCCGTGTCGTCTCGATCGTCGCCGCATCCGGCGGGCCTTCGATCAGGGCGCCCTGCATGTCCCAGGCCCGGCCGATGATGCGCCCGGTGCGGCCGCCCCGCTGCGGGGTGACGGAGAAGGCGCAGAAGGTGAAGGATCGCCCCTGGGCGAGGATCTCATACACCGCGATGCCCTGCGCCTCGGCATCGATGTCGAAGCGCCGCTTCTCGATCCGCCAGCCTTCCCGCGCCGCGCGCAGGATCAGGGCGCGCGATGCGCTGATCCGGCTTGGCTGCATCGCGCCCAACCGTTCCGGGCGCATGAGGAATTCCGGTGGGCGCGGCTGTGGAGGATCCGCGGCTGCGTCCTGGCGCGCGGCAGGCAGCGGGCTCAGAAGCGGCTGGCTCATCGCCCCTCCAACATCGCGGACAGGCGCTGCGCTGCGCGCTTCATCGGCGCGACGCAGGCCTCCGTATCGAAACGCCCCACTGGGCCGACCAGGGACAGCGCGGCCACGCAGCGCCCCTCCGCATCCATCACGGGCACGGCGGCGGCACGGATATCTTCCATCCCATGCCCGTCGAACACCGCATGGCCGTCCAGCCGCACCTGGTCCAGCACCGCCGCTTCCGGCAGCGTGGCGCGCAAGCGGCGCAGCTTCTGCAGTGTCGCCACATCCGCGAAGGCCACCAGCACCCGGCCGGAGGCGCTGCGTGACAGGGTCAGCGCCGCACCCACCCGCAGTTCCGCCCGCAGCATCCCCTGCGGTTCGACGCGCTGCACGATGACGGGCTGTGCTTCTTCCAGCACCGCGAGGGATGCTGTCTCCCGCGTTTCCGCCACCAGCGATTCCAGCACCTGCATCGCGCGATCACCAAGCCCCGCCTGCTCAGCCGCCGCGCGGGCCAGCCGCGCGGCGCGCAACGTGAGCCGATAGCGGCCGTCGGGCAGGGCTTCCACCCAGCCCGCTGCCACCAGGGTCATCAGCCGCTGATAGACCGTGGCCCGGCCTTCCCGCAGTTCCGCCGCCAGTTCCGCCGGCCGCACACTCGTCCGCCGCGCCGAGAGGTGATCCAGCAGGGCGAGCGCCTTCATGGCGGAAGCCAGGGGCTTCACGCCACCGCCGGGTAGGGGTGGGTGTATTTCATGAGAAGACAATGTATCCATGACGAATACATCGTCCGCCGTTCAGCCCCGCCTTGTCAACTTGGGAAGCCAGGGCGCAGGCTTCGCGCACCACGACCGCCAGGCCCCCCGATGCGCCGCTTGTCCCTGCTGCTCGCCTTCTTGCTGCTGCCGCTTTCGGCCACGGGGCAGGAGGCGCGGCTGGCGATCCAGACCGAGACGTCCTCCATCGATCCGCATTTCGCGCTGATCGGGGCGAACCAGGCCTTTGCCCGGCATGTGTTCGATCCGCTGGTGGCGGCGGACGATAATCTGCGGCCCATCCCGGGCATCGCCGAATTCTCCAACCCGGAGCCTGATCTCTGGGAATTCCGCATCCGCGCCGATGCCCGCTTCCATGATGGAACGCCGGTGACGGCGGAGGATGTGCGCTTTTCGCTGGAGCGGATGCCGCGCGTGCCGAACAGCCCTGCGCCCTATATCCGCCTCGCCGGCAGCATCGCCGCGATGGAGGTGGTGGATGCGCGCACGCTCCGCATCCGCTCCCGCGGCCCTGATCCTTCCGTGCCGCTGAATGGGATGACGGCCTGGATCGTCTCCGCCCGCCACGCCGCGACGGCGACGACGGCCGATTTCAACGCTGGCCGAGCGGCGATCGGCAGCGGCCCGTGGCGCTTCGTCGAATGGCAGCCCGGGGCGGCGTTGCGCCTTGCGCGCCATGACGGGTTCTGGGGGCCGGCGCCGGCCTTCGCGCGGGCGACCATCCGCCCGGTGGCGAATGACGCGGCACGCCTCGCGGCGCTGCTGGCGGGGGATGCGGATTTGATCGACAACGTGCCGCCCGGCGAGGTCGCGCGCCTGCGCGGACGGCCGGAGGCGGTGACCATCGCTTCCTCGCCGTCCTCCCGCATGATCTATATAGGGCTCGACCAGGCCAATGAGCCGTCCCCCTTCGTGACGACGCGGGAGGGAAGGCCGCTGTCACCCAATCCGCTGAAGGATCCGCGGGTGCGCCGCGCGCTCTCGCTGGCTGTCAATCGCGCGGCGGTGGTGGACCGCATCCTGTCGGGCTCGGCCCGGGCCACGGCGCAATTGGCGGTGGAAGGGCAGGTGGGCTTCGACCCTGGCCTGACCACGCCGCCCTTCGATGCCGCTCTGGCGCGCCGCCTGCTGGCGGAAGCCGGCTATCCCGAAGGCTTCCGCATCACGCTGCATTCCCCCAACAACCGCTATGTCGAGGATGACAAGACGGCGCAGGCGGTGGCGCAGTTCTGGGCGCGGATCGGGCTGGATGCGCGGGTGGAGGTGATGCCCTCCAACGTCTTTTTCACCCGCGCCGGGCGGCGGGAATTCAGCGCCTTCCTGATCGGTTTCGGCCACACCACGGGGGATGCCTGGCTCGGCATGTCGCAGGTGCTGCAATCCTTCGATGCGGCGCGCGGGATCGGCGGGCTCAATCGCGGGCGGTATTCCAGCGCCGAATTCGATGGGTTGATGGACCAGGCGCGGGGGCTGTTCGACCCCGCCCGGCGGGATGCGCTGCTGCGCCAGGCGCAGCTTGTGGCGTATCGGGACGCCGCCGTGGTGCCGCTGCATGTGCCGGACAATGTCTGGGCGCATCGTGTGGCACTTGCATACCAGCCGGGGGTGGAGGAGGCGACCCTCGCCCACCACCTGCGCCCGCGCCCCTGACGTGTCGGCGGGGCGTTTCCGTGCTGGACAGGGGCACCCCCGCCGACGCATTTTCCCGCTCCACCAAACGGTCCGGGAACAGGGAAACAAAAATGCAGGCTTCACCCCTCCGCCGCGTGATCCGCGGCGCCGTCGGCGCGCTGGCGCTGGGCGCGCTCCTCGCTACCGTGCCGCTGCCGACGCCGGCGGCCGCCACCACCTTCACCTGGGCCACGGCCAACGACATCCTCGGCCTCGACCCGCACGCCAACAACCATGGCGTGACGAACACGATGAAGGCCAATGTCTATGAGCCGCTGGTGCGGCGCGAGGCCGATGGCTCCCTCGCCGCGGCGCTGGCGGAGCGCTGGGAACAGCCATCCCCCACGACCTGGCGCTTCCACCTGCGCCGCAATGTCCGCTTCCATGGGGGGGAGACGCTGACCGCCGCCGATGTCGTGATGTCCGCCGAGCGCGTGCGGCAGAACGACATGGCCTATGTGCTGCAATCCGTGACCGCCGTGCGCGCCATCGATGCCAACACGGTCGAGATGGATACCCGCGGCCCGAACCCGATCCTGCTGCAGGACCTGACCCTGTTCTTCATCATGAACAAGGCCTGGGTCGAGGCGAACAACGCGATGGGCGTGGCCCGCGCCGGCCAGCCGGGCGCTGGCACCGCCTTCCCGCAGCTCAACACCAATGGTACCGGCCCCTTCCGGGTGGTGGAACGCTCGGCGGATGAACGCACCGTGCTGGTGCCCAATCCGCAATACTGGAATGCCGCGGCGATGAACCACGGCATCACCCGTGCCGTGTTCCGTCCCATCGCCTCCGCGCCCACGCGACTGGCGGCGCTGCTCTCCCGCGAAGTGGACGTGATGTACCATGTGCCGCTGCAGAACGTGCAGCAGGTGCAGGGCGCGCCGGGTGTGCGGCTCGTGCAGGGTCCGACGGCGCGGAGCATCTACTTCGCCTTCGATGTGACCCGCGCGGAAAACCTGGACGAGCCCGGCAAGCCGAACCCGCTGCTGGACCCGCGCGTGCGTCGCGCCATGTACCAGGCGATCGACATGGGCACGAT
Source organism: Acetobacteraceae bacterium (assembly GCA_947478535.1). Next base: position 749 of record CANJXD010000004.1, on the reverse strand, counting down.
CACGCGGGTGATCCTGCGCAATTCGACCGTGGCGGCCGGCCTGCCCATCGGCACGGCGATCGGTGGCCATGTGCCGGCGCTCGCGGAACGCCTGCCCTTCGATGCCGACGCCTCCCGCCGCCTGCTCGCCGAGGCTGGCTACCCCCAGGGCTTCCGCATGACGCTGAACTGCCCCAACAACCGCTATGTGAACGACGAGGCGATCTGCCAGGCCGCGGTCGCGATGCTGCAGCGCGTCGGCATCCAGGCACGGCTGAACTCGCTGCCCTTCGGTCGCTTCCTGCAGGGCGGCGGCAACAACGAATTCCAGTTCTGGCTGCTGGGCTGGACGCCGGGCAATTTCGACATGACCAACCCCGCGCGCGAGCTGCTGGGCGAGGGCAGCTTCAACTGGGGCAAGTTCAACGACGCCCGGATGAACGAACTGGCGCGCGAGATCGGCACCATCTCCCCGCAGGAGCCGCGCCGGCAGGAACTGGCGACGGAATACTGGACCCGTTTCCGCGACCTGCTGCCGATGATCCCGCTGCACCAGGAACCGCAGATCTTCGCGGTGCGCGAAACGGTGGCGGATTTCACCATGCGCGTGTCGGAGGACCTGGAACTGCGCCACGTCCGCATGCGCCAGTAATCCGCACCGGCCAAGTCTGAGCACGGCCCGTCTCCGCAAGGGGGCGGGCCTCTTTGCGCCTTGCCTTAACAGGCTTTCACGCACCCATCGGCCGAGGCTGTGCTATGCCGCGCCGACT
>CANJXD010000003.1 GCA_947478535.1 Acetobacteraceae bacterium | reverse complement strand
CACTGGTCAACCTCGAAGCAGGGTTCCTGCCCTGCTGACCGAGGCCCTGCTGACCGAGGGCGCCGGCCACGGCCAGCACGGCCGCACCAAAATCACGCAACTTTCGCAACAAGTCTAGTGCAGCACGAACTGCCCGTTCGCGTAGCGCAGTTCCGCCGGGTGGATCAGCGCAGTGGAGGCGACCCGCACGGAATGCAGCGGCCCCTCGATCTCGCGCCGCCAGAAATCGAGGAAGCGGCCGAGTTCGGGGAAGCGCGGCGCCAGGTCGTGCTTTTGCCAGACGAAGGCCTGCAACACGCCGGGGTGGTCCGGCAGGTGGTAGAGGATCTCGGCGGTGGTCAGCCGCCAGTCGGGAAGTGTTGCGGGCATGACGACGAAGCGTTCGAGGCTGGAGAGATCCATCGTGCTCCTTTCTGACCCCAGCGGGGGGCCTGCTGCTGCGGGCACTCGGGTCCTGATTCGGGTGCCTCTGCGGTGCAGCATGCCATGGGGTCAGGGTGGGATGGCAAGAAAAACCTTTTGGATCAATTGATTAGCACTCACACTCTTTGAGTGCTGCCGATGCTTGACGACGCCGGGGGAGTCCCCTAAATGGCTGGCACTCCTCTGGGGGGAGTGCTAGCGGGCGCCGTAACGGGTCCGCCGGCCGTTTAGATCTCCGGAAGAGCTTGCCACTCAATTGGAAGCGACAGGAGAGGACATCATGAAGTTCCGACCCCTGCATGACCGCGTGCTCGTTCGCCGTGTTACGGCCGAAGAGAAGTCCGCGGGCGGCATCATCATCCCCGACACCGCCAAGGAAAAGCCGCAGGAGGGCGAGGTTATCGCCGTCGGCTCCGGCACGCTGAACGACAAGGGCGAACTCCGCGCCCTCGACGTGAAGGCCGGCGACCGCATCCTGTTCGGCAAGTGGTCGGGCACCGAGGTCAAGCTCAGCGGTGAGGAGCTCCTGATCATGAAGGAGTCCGACATCATGGGCATCCTGGCCTGATCCGCCCCGCAATCTAAGCATAAGGAACGAGCACAATGGCTGCCAAGGACGTTAAGTTCGGCGCCTCCGCGCGCGACAAGATGCTGCGCGGCGTCGATATCCTCGCCGACGCGGTGAAGGTGACGCTGGGCCCGAAGGGCCGCAACGTCGTCATCGACAAGAGCTTCGGCGCGCCGCGCATCACCAAGGACGGCGTCACCGTCGCCAAGGAGATCGAGCTGGCCGACAAGTTCGAGAACATGGGCGCACAGATGGTGCGCGAAGTGGCCTCGAAGACCAACGACACGGCCGGTGACGGCACGACGACGGCGACGGTGCTGGCGCAGGCGATCGTCCGCGAAGGTGCCAAGGCCGTTGCCGCCGGCATGAACCCGATGGACCTGAAGCGCGGCATCGACAAGGCCGTTGCGCAGATCGTCGCCGAGCTCGAAGCCAAGACGAAGAAGATCACGACCTCCGCCGAAGTCGCGCAGGTCGGCACGCTCTCCGCCAACGGCGAGTCCGAGATCGGCGAGATGATCGCCAAGGCGATGGAGAAGGTCGGCAACGAGGGTGTCATCACCGTCGAGGAAGCCAAGTCCATCCAGACCGAACTCGACGTCGTCGAGGGCATGCAGTTCGACCGCGGCTACGTCTCCCCGTATTTCATCACGAATGCGGAGAAGATGATCGCGGAGATGGATCAGCCCTACATCCTGATCTTCGAGAAGAAGCTGTCCCAGTTGCAGCCGATGCTGCCGCTGCTCGAAGCCGTGGTGCAGTCCAGCCGTCCGCTCGTCATCGTGGCCGAAGATGTCGAGGGCGAGGCTCTCGCCACCCTCGTCGTCAACAAGCTGCGTGGCGGCCTGAAGATCGCCGCCGTCAAGGCGCCGGGCTTCGGCGATCGCCGCAAGGCGATGCTGGAAGACATCGCGATCCTGACCGGTGGCCAGGTGATCTCCGAGGATCTCGGCATCAAGCTCGAGACCGTGACCCTCGCCATGCTCGGCCGCGCCAAGCTGGTGAAGATCGAGAAGGAGAACACCACGATCGTCGATGGTGCCGGCTCGAAGGAAGAGATCAACGGCCGTTGCGAGCAGATCAAGGCGCAGATCGAGGAGACCACCTCGGACTACGACCGCGAGAAGCTGCAGGAACGCCTGGCGAAGCTGGCCGGTGGCGTTGCCGTCATCCGCGTCGGCGGCTCGACCGAGGTTGAGGTCAAGGAGCGCAAGGATCGCGTCGATGACGCGCTGCATGCGACCCGCGCCGCGGTTCAGGAAGGCATCGTGCCGGGCGGCGGCACCGCGCTGCTGCGCGCGTCGACCAACCTGCACACGCTGAAGGGCCTGAACAACGACGAGCAGGTCGGCATCGAGATCGTCCGCAAGGCGATCCAGGCGCCGGCGAAGCAGATCGCCGCGAACGCCGGTAAGGATGGCGCCGTGGTTGCCGGCGAAGTGCTGCGCAACGACAGCTACACCTTCGGCTACGACGCCCAGAAGGACGAGTACAAGGACCTGGTGGACGCCGGCATCATCGACCCGACCAAGGTCGTGCGCACGGCGCTGCAGGATGCGGCCTCCGTCGCGTCCCTGCTGATCACCACCGAAGCCATGGTTGCCGAGCGCCCGGAGAAGAAGTCTGCTCCGTCTGGCGGCGGCGGCGACATGGGCGGCATGGGCGGCATGGATTTCTGATCGCTCCCGCGATCGGCATCCAGGCCCAGCAATGGGCCAGGGAATGGGGGCGGACCTTCGGGTCCGCCCCTTTTTCGTTTGTGGGCCATCACGCGGCCCGCTGTCACAATCCTGACAAGACCGTGACCAGGGCGTGAGCAGCCTTGATGCAGCCTGGACCGGCCACGCATTCTTGGGACGTCATTGCGTTCTGGCTCCCTTCGCCGTGCCTCCCGGGCCACACCCCGGGCCGCCTTTGAGGTTCCGCCACCGCATGGCGCCCTGCCCGGGCGATCGGCGCTTGGGCGAGCTAGTGCAGAAGGAGCCCGGGTCGTATGGCGATCGGCACCGTAAAGTGGTTCAACGCGACGAAGGGCTTCGGCTTTCTCGTTCCGTCCGACGGCGGCAAGGATGTCTTCGTGCACATCACCGCTGTCCAGAAAGCGGGCCTGCAGGGCCTGAATGAGGGCCAGAAGGTCTCCTACGAAGTGGCCATGGAGCGCGGCAAGGCCGCGGCGACCAACCTCCGGCCCATGTGAGGGGCGCCCTCCTGGCCGGCGCTGCAAGGCCGGCCAGGGGAGGCATCGGGGCTGCGGGTGGCGCCGTTCAGCGCGCCCCCGCATCCTGCACGAAGATGCGCCGCGCCCCGGCATCTCGGAGCAGGGCTTCGGCCCGCTCCCGCATGCCGCCAGTGGGCGCGCGCAGGCCGATCAGGGGGCCATGCGCCGCCGCGCCCTGCGGCGTATTCTCGGGCGAAAGCGGGGTGCGGGAGGTTTCGTCGGGGCGGACAGGGGCTGCCACCGTGGCGACCGCCTCCCCCGCCGCGCCGAGCGCCGTTCCCGCCAGCGCCGCCGCGGCGACCGCCGGCAGCAGGGCGCCGCCACTGGCGATCACAAGCCCCGCCGCGGCCATGGAGCCGGCAGCCATCGCGATGCCGACGCCGAGCTGGCGCAGGTTGCGCAGATCGGCTTCCTGCGGGTGATCATCCGGCGGCGCCAGCGCCTGGCTGCCCTCGGCGGCCGCGCTGCCGGGGTGTTCCTCCTGCGCGCCGGCCGCGCGCAACCGCTGCACGGCAACCAGGCGCGCGGCCTCATCGGCGAATTCGCCCCACACTACCGGCACGAGGGACTCCGCGCCGCCAGGCTCGCCGGTCCACTGGCTGCTATCGACTGTGATGGTCATCGCGCCACCCTCCGCTATGGTTCAGCAGCCTGGAACGTCCCGGGCGCCTTTCCGTTTCCAAGGGGAGCCATCCCGCGTGTTCGACCTGCCCGCGCTCGAAGCCGCCGCCAGCCTGGTGCAAAGCGTCTTTCCACCGACACCGCAGTATCCCTGGCCCCTGCTGGCCGCGCGCACGGGCGTGGATGTCTGGGTCAAGCACGAGAACCACACGCCGACCGGCGCCTTCAAGGTGCGCGGTGGCATCGTCTACATGGATCGGCTGGCGCGGGAACGGCCGGGCGGCCCGGGCGTGATCTCCGCGACGCGCGGCAATCACGGACAGTCCCTTGCCTATGCCGGCGCACGCAGCGGCGTCACGGTCACCATCGTCGTCCCGCGCGGCAACAGCCAGGAGAAGAACGCCGCGATGCGCGCCCAGGGCGCGCGGCTGATCGAACACGGCGCGGATTTCGACGCGGCGCGGGAAGAGGCGATGCGGCTGGCGCAGGAGGATGGGCTGGAATTCGCGCCCTCCTTCGCGCCGGACCTGGTGAAGGGCGTCGCCACCTATGCGCTGGAACTGTTCCGGGCGGCGCCCCCGCTCGATGCGCTCTATGTGCCGATCGGGCTGGGCTCCGGCATCTGCGGCTGCATCATGGCGCGGGACCTGCTGGGGCTGAAGACCGAGATCATCGGCGTGCAGAGCACGGAAGCCGCGGCCTATGCGCTGTCCTACAAGGCCGGCCATGTCGTGACGGTGCCGAGCGCGAATACGAAGGCGGACGGCATGGCGACGCGGGTGCCGGACCCCGGCGCGCTGGCGATGATCATCAAGGGTGCCGCGCGCATCGTCACCGTGACGGATGACGAAGTGGCGGCCGCCATCCGCGCCTATTGGCAGGATACGCACAACCTCGCCGAAGGCGCCGGCGCCGCGCCGCTGGCCGCGCTGATGCAGGAGAGGGAGCGCATGCGCGGCAGGCGCGTGGCGACCATCCTCTGCGGCGGCAATATCGACCTCGACCTTTTCCGGGAATGGGTGCTCGCATGACCACGCTGCTGATCCGCCATATCCGCCCCCTCACCTCCCCCCTGGGTGCCGCGCCCATCGACATGCTGGTGCGGGATGGCCGCATCGCCGCGATGGGGTCGGACCTGACTGGCGGCGGCGGCACGGTCGAGGTGGATGGCGAAGGGCTGCTCGCCCTGCCGGCCTTCGTCGAGGGCCACACCCATCTCGACAAGTCGCTCTGGGGCCTCGGCTGGTGGAAGAACGAGGTGGGGCCGCGCCTCATCGACCGGATCGAGGGGGAGCGTCGGGAGAGGAAGCGCCTCGGCCTCGATCCCGCCCTGCAATCGGACCGGCTGGCCCGCGAATTCCTGGTACGCGGCACCACGCGCATCCGCAGCCATGCCGATGTGGATACCGAAATCGGCACGGCGCACAGCGATGCGCTGGTGGCGCTGCGGGAACGGCTGCGCGGCACGATGGACATCCAGGTGGTGGCCTTCCCGCAATCCGGCCTGCTGATCCGGCCGGGCACGCTGGACCTGCTCGAACAGGCGCTGCGGAATGGCGCGGATATCCTGGGCGGGCTCGACCCTTCCGGGATCGACCGCGATCCCGTGGGGCATCTGGACGCGATCTTCGGCCTGGCGTCGAAGCACGGCGTGCCGCTCGACATCCATTTGCATGAACCCGGTGAGCTCGGCGCCTTTGCGATGGACCTGATCATCGAACGCACGCAGGCCCTCGGCATGCAGGGGAAGGTGGTGGTCAGCCACGCCTTCTGCCTCGGCGAGGTGTCGCGGGCGGATGCGCTCTATGCCGCGCTGGCGGAAGCGCGGATCGGCCTGGCGACGACAGCCCCGCCGTCCCGTGCCGTGCCCTCCGTGAAAAAGGCGCGGGCGGCCGGGGTTTCGATCTTCGGCGGCAATGACGGCATCCGCGATACCTGGACCCCCTACAACATGCCGGACATGCTGCAGCGGGCGATGATCATCGGGCTGAAGAACGAATTCCGCCGCGACGATGAACTGACCCAGGCGCTGGCCACGGTGACGGATTGGGCGGCGGAGGGTTGCGGCTTCGCGGATTACGGCCTGAGCGTCGGCGCGCGGGCCGACCTGGTGCTGGTGGATGCCGAGACGCCGCAGGAAGCGGTGGTGGCGACGCCGGCGCGGCGCCTCGTCATCAGCCATGGGCGCATCGTCGCGCGGGACGGCGCGCTGGTGAACTGATGTGGGACGGAGCCGCCCCCATCGGGGCGGCTCAATTGGCGAACAGCATCCTCGGCAGCCACAGCGCCATCTCGGGGAAGGCGACGAGCAGCCCGGTCATCACCACCATCGCCGCGAAGAAGGGGATGGTGCCGACGAAGACCTCGGCGATCGTGCCTTCCCGCCGCACCGCCTGGATGACGTAGAGCGTCATTCCCACCGGCGGCGAGAGCAGCGAGATCTCGCACATCAGCACCATGAAGACGCCGAACCAGACGGGATCGATCCCCGTCGCGATGACCACGGGAAACACCACCGGCACGGTGCCCACCATCATCGGCAGGCTCTCGAAGAAGATGCCGAGCAGCAGGTAGAAGATCGAAAGCGCGATGAGCAGCTCGACCCGCGATGCGCCGAGTTCCGTCACGAATTTCCCGAGCGCCGGGGTGACGCCAAGCAGGCCGAGCACGAAGTTCAGGTAGAAGGCGCAGGCAAGGACGAGCATGGACATCGCCGTGAGCTGAGCCGTGGCGATGAAGCATTCATGCAGCATCGAGACCTTGAGCCTGCCGTAGAAGGCGGCGATCGGCAGCGCCGCCACCACAGCGAGCGCCGCACTTTCGGTCACCGTCGCCCAGCCCGTGTAGATGCTGCCCATGATGATGGTGAAGATCGCCAGCGGCGGCAGCAAATCCACCAGCCGCGCCAGGCGTTCCATCAGCGGGTCCAGCACTTCCTTCTGCCGCACCCATTCGGGCTTGGCCAAGGCCAGCAGGATGATGGTCAGCATGAACAGCAACGTCATTACCACACCGGGGATCACCGCCGCGGCATAGAGCTGGCCGACTGAGGTATTGGTCAGCGCGCCATAGACGATCAGCGCGATGCCGGGCGGGATCAGATTGCCGAGCGAGGCCCCCGCGGCAATCGAGCCCAGCACCAGCCGGTCGTCGTAGTTTCGCTTCCGAAAAGATGGCAGCGCGACGGTCGCCACCGTCGCCGCCGTGGCGACGGAGGAGCCGGAGACGGCGGAGAAGATCGCGCTCGCGCCGATATTGGTGTGCAGCAGGCCGCCGGGCAGCGGGTTCAGCCAATCCGACAGCGACCGGTACAGCCGGTCCGTGCTGCCGCTGCGCACCAGGATCTCCCCCAGCAGGATGCAGAGCGGAATGGCGAGGAGGGTGTAGTCCTCCATCGCCGACCAGAACTGCATGCCCGCCGTATTGACCAGCGCGGGGCTGAGATAGACCAACGCCCCCAGCACGGCGACGCCGAACATCGCTGTGGCGACATGCAGGCCGAGGAACAGCAGGCCGACCAGCAGGACGAAGCCGATCGCCGTCTCACCGACACCGATCATGACATCGCATCCTTGCCGCCCGTGCGCGCGACGACGGCACTCGCTTCGATCGCCACTTCCTCATCCAGCGTCATCGGGCCGTAGAGGTCATTCAGCCGCGGCCGGTCCGCCAGCAGCAACCACAGCGCATGCACCGCCAGCGCGACCGCCGCGATGGCGAAGACCACCATGCCGACCAGCCAAAGCCCCTGCGGGATCCAGAGCGGCGTACCGAGGGGGGAGACGGAATGCGCGTCGAACAGCAGCGTCTCGTCCAGCACGTCATAGCCGCGCCACGCCACGAAGACGCCGAGTGCGGCGAGCAGCAGATAGGCCAGTGCGTTGAGCCCGGCGCGCAGCAGCTTCGGCATATGCGCCAGCAGGAAATCAACGCGAGTGTGGGACTTCGCGACCAGCGCCCAGGCGAGGGCGAGCGAGGAGAAGACCGCGGTGGTGTAACCTCCGACCTCGTCGATGCCTTGCAGGGAAAAGCTGAACAGCTTGCGGCCGATGATCTCGAAGCAGGTCAGGAAGGACAGAAACAACAGCCACCAGCCGCCGACCAGCGCAAGGATGCGCGTCGGCGGGCCGAGCCAGCGGGCGATCGGGTTTTCGTCTTGGGCCATGCCGGGTTCCAGGCTGGAGGTGTCGGGGTAGGGCAAGCACGCATTGTGCCATTGAAATCAAACAGCTCCGCGCAAAAGCGCGGAGCGGGAAATCAAACAGCTCCGCGCCAAAGCGCGGAGTGGGAAATCAAACACCTCCGCGCAAAAGCACGGAGCGGGAAATCAAACACCTCCGCGCAAAAGTGCGGAGCGGGAAATCAATCCCCTCCGCGCAGCAGCGCGGCGAGTGGGGCGGCGAGCCCGATGGTAGGGCGTTCGCCGGGATGCGCGAGGCTGCCGGTGAGCGCCTTCCGCACGCGCAATCGCACCAGCATCTCCGCCATGCCGACACCGCTCGCGATGCCGTGGATCACCGGGACGGAGACACGGTCTGCGATGCGGGGCGGCATGCCCGCCATCGCCGCCCCGCAGAGCACGACAACCTCCGCGCCGGTCTCCGCGACCAGGGCCGCCGCGGCCTCCGCCACCAGCGCATCCACCGTCTCCGGGTTCGCATAGGCATCGACGGCGGAGGCGGTGATGCCGCGGATGCCGGCGAGCCGCCCCGTCAGGCCATAGAGGGCGACGAGTTCCTGGTAGATGAAGGGCGTGCCGAAGGTGACCAGGCCGAAGCGTGTGCCGAGCAGGCAGGCCGCATGCATCGAAGCCTCCGTCATGCCCACCACCGGCACTGGCATCACTTCCCGTGCCGCGAGCAACGCCGTGTCGTAGGACACAGCCAGCAGAACGGCGTCGATGCCCTCGATATGGGCCGCGAGCAGGTCCAGCATCGCATGCGCGGCGATGGCGTTCTCGGCGCGGGAATTGATGATGCGGGCGCCGAAGCCGCCGGTGACGGAGACGATCTCTGTCCCCGGCGCCGCGGCGGCGCGGGCGGCCCTGGCGCAGAGTTCGGTGACCTCGGGCGTCGTATTCGGATTGGCGACGAGAAGGCGCAAGGCAGGCTCCATGGGCTGGCCGGCGACGGCGGTGGCACGCGGGCAGCATGGCATCGCCGGCGCGGCCTGTCCCCACGCCCAGATGTTGGCCTTTTTCGATGCAGTCTGGCGATAGCTTGTGCAATGTCTGGCTGGCGATGGCAGGGAGGGGCGCCTGCCACGCTTGCGCCCCGGAGCCCGGCGCGCGGTAATCAGCCCACCAATCGATCCCGGGGGAGCATCGTCCCATCATGCGCAAAGCCTGCCGCCTTTTCCTCGCCTCGCTCGCCCTGGCCGCCTCGGCCAGCGCGGCGATGGTCCTCGCGCCCTTGCCGGCGACGGCCCAGACACCCACGCCGGTGCGCTGGCTCAGCCAGTCCCAGGCCGTCAGCACCCAGTTTCCCGTCGAGAACGCGGCGATGGAGCGCATGACGGGGTCGCTCAACCTCCGCATCGATCGCAGCGAATTCCAGACGCTCGGCCTCAACATGGCCGACGCATTGCGCCTGGTACGCCAGGGCACCTTCGACATCGTCTCCACCCAGGTCGGCCTCGCCGCGCGGGACGACCCGTTTCTCGAAGGCATCGACCTCATCGGCGTCTCCACCGATATGGGGGAGCTGCGCGGGGCGGTGAATGCGTATCGGGACGCCTTCAACAGCCGGATCGAGAGCCGCTTCGGCGCCCGCGTCCTGGCGATCTGGCCGTTCGGCCCGCAGGTCTTTTTCTGCAACCAGCCGATCCGCACGCTGGATGATCTCCGCGGGCAGCGCGTGCGCTCCTTCACCGCCTCGATGTCCTCGCTGCTGGAACGGCTCGGCGCCACGCCGGTGACGCTGTCCTTCCCCGAGGTCTATCCGGCCCTGCAACGCGGCGTGGCGAGCTGCGGCCTCACCTCCCCTACCTCCGCCAATACGGGCAAGTGGCCGGAAGTGACGACGCATCTGCTGCCGCTGTCCGTCTCTGGCTCCGTGCAGGCGCATCTGGTCAACCTCGCCTGGTGGAACCGGCTGAGCGCGGCGCAGCGGGACGGCTTCACGGCGCAGTTCCAGCGCATGGAGAACGAGCTGTGGGAGTTGGCCAACACGACGAACGCGGATGCGACGGCCTGCTCCACCGGCCGGCCGGAATGCGCGCGCACGGTGCATGGCGCCTACACCATGACGCTGGTCGAGGTGAGCGAGGCCGACAAGGCGCGGCTGCGGCGGATTTCGGAGGAAGTGATCCTCTCCGAATGGGCCACCCGTTGCACGCGGGCCTATGCGACCTGTTCGCAGGTGTGGAACGACACGGTCGGTCGCGCGCGCGGCATGGCAATTCGCTGAGCAGCGGCCACTGAGGGCAGGCTCGCCGCAGCGCGGCGTCGCGTGTCATCTTGAAGGCGGCCCGCCCTTCTTCGGGGCGGGCCGAGGCGCCTGAGGGTCTGACCATGACCGTGACCTGTATCCGTCGCGCCGCCTGGGTCGTGGCCTGGGATGGGCAGCGCCACACCTATATCCGCGATGCCGATATCGCTTTCGCCGAGGGGCGTATCCTCCAGGTCGGCGGGCATTGGCAGGGCGTCGCGGCGCGGGAGATCGACGGCAGCGCGCTGTTCGTCATCCCCGGCCTCATCAACATCCACTGTCACCCCGCGCAATCCCCGCTGTTCCGGGGCTTCGTCGAGGAATTCGGCAATCCCCGGCTGTTTTCCTCCTCCCGCCACCGGTTCCGGCAATCCTTCATCCCCGACGCCGATGCGCAGCACGCCAGCGCGGCCTTCAGCCTGGGGGAATTGCTGGCGGGTGGCGTGACCACCGTGGTCGATCTCAGCCATGCCTATCCCGGCTGGCTGGAGTTGCTGGCGGGCAGCGGCATCCGCGCCGTCGCCGCACCGATGTTCCGCTCCGCCGCCTGGTTCACCACCACGGGGCAGGAGACGGAATATGCCTGGGCGGAGGATCTCGGCGAGGCCGCCTTCGCCGAGGCCGCCGAGGTCATGGAAGCGGCGGAGCGCCACCCGAGCGGGCGGCTTTCGGCCATGGTCTCCCCGGCCCAGGTCGATACCTGCACGCCGGAGCTGCTGCAGCGCGCGGCCGCGCTCGCGCGGTCAACCGGGCGGCCGCTGCATACCCATGCCGCGCAGAGCATCGCCGAATTCGCCGGCATGACGCGGCGCCACGGCATCACCCCCATCGCCTGGCTTCACCGCCTTGGTTTTCTTGGCCCAGGCACCATCCTCGGCCATGCCGTCTTCACCGACGCGCATCCCTGGATCCTCTGGCCCGAGCGCGATGATCTGCGCCTGCTGGCGGAAAGCGGCACGGCCGTCGCGCATTGCCCGACGGTGTTCCTGCGCGATGGCTCGATGCTGCATGACCTCGGCAGCTATCTCGCGGAGGGCATCCGCATCGCCATCGGCACGGATACCCACCCGCAGAACCTGCTGGAGGAGATGCGGACAGCGGAACTCATTGCCCGCGCCGCTGCCGGCGCCCGGCATCGCTGCGACACCGCGCAGGTGTTTCGCGCCGTGACCATCGAGGCCGCCGACGTGCTGGGGCGGGACGACCTTGGCCGGCTGGCGGTGGGTGCGCGGGCGGATATCGTCTGCTGCACGCTGGACCATCCGGCGATGCAGCCACTGCGCGACCCGCTGCGGAACCTAATCCATGTGGCCGCCGAGCGGGCGGTGCGGGATGTCTTCGTCGATGGCCGGCAGGTGGTGGAGGATGGTCGCGTGCTGACCATCGACATGCGGGACGCCGCGCGGAACGTGCAGGCCGCGCAGGAACGGCTGGCCGCCGCCGCGCCGGGGATGGACCCGGAGGGCGCGGGCGTGGACCAGACGGCGCCGCTCGCCCTGCCGATGGGGTCGGCTTAGGCCGGCTTGTAGCCTTCCTCCGCCACCACTGCCGCGACATCGGCGGCGGAAAGCGTGGTCTCGGCGCGGATGGTGCCGGTTTCCAGCGCCACCTGCACCTGGGCCGAAGGATCACGCGCCTGGATCGCGGCGGTCACCGCCTTGACGCAGTGACCGCAACTCATGCCCGTGACCTTCAGTTCGACCATCATGCTTTGCGTCCTTCGAGTTCTGACAGGATGGGGCATTCCGGCCGCTCATCACCCTGGCAATGCGCGGCGAGGTGCCGCAGGCTTTCGGCAACCGCCTGCAACGAGGAAGCCTTCGCTTCCAACGCCGAGACATGGTCCAGCGCCATGCGCTTCACATCCCCGCTCGACCGCGACCGGTCCCGCCACAGGGCGAGCAGGCGGCGGATATCCTCCAGCGGGAAGGCGAGGTCACGGGCATGGCGGATGAAACGAAGCACGGCCACATCCTGCGGGCCATAGCTGCGATAGCCATTCGGCCGCCGAGTCGCCGTGACCAGCCCGATCGCCTCATAGTGCCGGATCATCTTCGCCGAGACGCCGGACCGTGCCGCCGCCTCGCCGATATTCATCCCGCGAGGGCGGATCAGGCCAACGGGGCTGCCGATGGCGGGCCCGATGGGGGGCCCGGCGGTGGAGACGGTGCCGGGTGCCAACGTGCCAGCAGCAGCGCGTTCGCCACCACTGAGACGGAAGACATTGCCATCGCCGCCCCCGCCACCGGAGGCGAGAGGAAGCCCGCCGCCGCCAGAGGGATACCGAGGAGATTGTACCCGAAGGCCCATGACAGGTTTTCCTTGAGCTTCCGATAGGTTTGACGGGTGATGTCGAGTGCCGCGGGCACCAGCCCGGGGTCGCCCCGCATCAGGGTTACGCCCGCCGCCGCCATGGCCACGTCGGTCCCGGTGCCCATGGCAATCCCGAGATCCGCCGCGGCCAGCGCCGGCGCGTCGTTCACGCCATCGCCGACCATGGCGACGCGCTCGCCCGCCGCACGCCATGCGGCGATGCGGGAGGACTTGTCCTGGGGCAGAACTTCCGCCTCCAGCCGTGTGATGCCGAGCCGCGCGGCGGCGGCCTCGGCGGCCTGGCGGTTGTCACCGCTCAGCATGGCAACGCCGACGCCCATCTGGTTAAGCGCCACAACGGCGGCCTCCGCCCCGGGCTTCGGCGCATCCTCGAAGGACAGCAGGGCGAGCACGCGCGTCGCACCGCTGTCGATCAACCAGGCGATGCTGCGGCCCTGGCTGGCTTCCACCACCGCCAGCGCAGCGAGGCTGCCGGGCGCCGCCCCAGATTCCGCCAGCAGCCGCGGGCTGCCGAGCGCGAGGCGAAGGCCGTCGACGATCCCTTCCACCCCGCGCCCCGGCAGGGCACGGAAGGCCGCGGCGGGAGCCGGCGTCCCACCCTTCGCAGCGCCGGCGGCGGCAAGCACGGCGCGGGCCAGGGGATGCTCGGAGCCGGCCTGGAGTGAGGCTGCCTGCGCCAGGGCCCGATCCGGCACCACGCCTTCCGCCACATGCAGCGCAGCGAGGCGCGGCTTGCCCTCGGTCAGCGTGCCGGTCTTGTCGAAGGCGACCAGCGTGATTCCCTGGGCGCGCTCGATGGCTTCGGCGTCGCGGATCAGGATGCCGGCCCTCGCCGCAGCCCCGGTACCGGCCATGATGGCCGCCGGCGTGGCAAGCCCGAGGGCACAGGGGCAGGCGATGACGAGCACCGCCACCGCATTCATCAGCGCCACCTCGAACCCTGCGCCACCCAGCATCCAGCCCGTGAAGGTCAGCAGCGCGATGCCGATGACGACGGGGACGAAGATGGCGCTGACGCGATCGACCAGCTTCTGCACCGGCGCGCGGCTGGCCTGGGCGGCGGAGACCATCGCGGCCACACGGGCCAGGGTGGTTTCCGCGCCGACTGCCGTGGCAAGCATCACCAGGCGCCCGTCCAGCACCACCGTGCCGGTCGCGACGTGGTCCCCGGGGCGCTTTTCGACCGGGCGGCTTTCGCCGGTCAGGGCGCTTTCATCGACGCCGGCCTCGCCTTCCTCCACGACCGCATCGACGGGAATGCGCTCCCCCGGGCGCACCGCCACGCGATCCCCGATCAGCAGCACGGCGGCCGGAACGTCCCGCTCCGTCCCATCGGCCTCCAGGCGCTTCGCCGTGCGGGGGCGGAGGTCGAGCAGGGCACGGATGGCCGCCCCGGTACCGCGCTTGGCGCGGGCTTCCAGGTACTTCCCGACCATAACGAAGAAGATGACGACGACCGCCGCCTCGAAATACAGGGCATGGGTGTGGCCGCCGCCATGCTGGGCCAGCAGCCAGATGGACATCAGGAAGGCGGACAGCGTGCCCACCGACACCAGCAGGTCCATGTTGCCGGTGCCGTCCCGCAGCGCCGCCCAGCCCGCGCGGATGAAGCGCGCGCCGAACCAGAACTGCACCGGCAGGGCCAGCGCCAGCTGCACCCAGCCATTCGGCATCCAGTCCTGGCCAAAGGGCATGCCGATCATGCCCAGCAAGAAGGGCGCGGCCAGCAACCCGGCCACCAGCAGATCCCGCCGCTGGCGGGAAAGCTTCGCCGCCGCCGCGGCTTCCTCGGCCGCCGCATCATCCGTCACGCTCGCCATCGCATAGCCGGCACGGGCCAGGGCGGCGGCCAGCGCCGCATCCTCCACGCCGCCCAGAAGGCGCAGCGTCGCCCGCTCGGAGGCGAGATTCACGCTGACGGACAGCACGCCCGGCACGCGGCCCAGCGCGCGTTCGACCCGTGCGGCGCAGCTCGCGCAGGTCATGCCCTCGATGCCGATGCTGTGGTCGCGCTCCGGAACCCCATAGCCGGCGGCCCGCACGGCTGCGGCCAGCACGGTGGGCGACGCACTGCCCAGAACCTCCGCGCGTTCCGAGGCAAGGTTCACCGTGGCATGGGTGACGCCAGGGACCTTGGCCAGGGCACGCTCCACTCGACCGGCGCAGGTCGCGCAGGTCATGCCCTCGATGGGGAGGGAGAGTGGCGTGCCGGTCGGTGCGGCGGCGGAGAGCTCGAGGGGGGCCTCGGGCATTGGGGTTGTGTGTTCCATGCGGCGAAGGTGGTGCCTCCCATGGTGGGAGGGTCAAGCCACTCCGCCGCGCTTCACGACAGCTTGCAGAAGCCGGGGGGGGCGCGCCTTGATGTAGCGCAGTTTTTGTGCGCAGCTTCGCGGCCCGTTGACGAGCGTGATGGCCGGGCCCACATCCTCGGGCATGCGAAGCATCGCCTTGAAATTGCTGTTCCTGTCACTTCTGGCGGCGCCGGCAGCGGCACAAGCGCCCTCCCCCATGACGGCGCCCTCCCCCGCGCCCGCACCAGCGGCGGAGCCTGTCCGCATCGTCAACCGCACGGGCGTCGAGGCCTCGGCCCTGCATGCCGTGCGGGCGGGGCGGGCGGATTGGGGCGGCAACTTGCTGAATCGCGGCCCGCTTCCGAACAACGCGGCCTTCGCGCTGCGGGTGAACGCGGAGGCCGGCTGCCGATTCGACATCCGCATGGTGCTTGCCGATGGGCGCGAAAGCCTGGCGCGGGACCGGGATATCTGCGCGGAGCTGCGCATCGAACTCACCACCGCGGCGGCGGCCGCCCCACCGGTGGCGCAGGCGCGGCCGAACGCGCAGGCGCGCCGGGTCAGCACCGGCACCGGCTTCGTCATTGCCCCCGATCGCGTGCTGACCAACAACCATGTCGTCGAAGGCTGCGACCGCATCCTGGCGCGCACGGCGGACGGGCGATGGCTCGCCGCCGTACCGCCGGCCCGGGTCGATGCCGCGCTGGACCTGGCGCTGCTGGCCATCCCCGGCAATCCGGGGCCGACGCTGCCGTTTCGCGCCAGCCCAACGGTAAGGCGGGGCGAAAGCGTGGTGGCCTATGGCTTCCCGCTGACGGGCCTGCTCTCCGCCGACCCGAAGCTGACGCGGGGCGAGATCAACGCCCTGGCGGGGCTGCGGAATGACCAGAACAACTACCAGATCAGCGCCGAGGTGCAGCCCGGCAATTCGGGCGGGCCGCTGCTCGACATGCGGGGCCATGTGGTCGGCGTCGTCGTCGCGAAGCTCGACAGCCGCCGCGTGCAGAATGTGGACAATGTGAATTTCGCGGTGAAAGGGGAAGCGGCCCAGGCCTTCCTGCGCGCCCGGAGCCAGGAATTCCGCGCGGTGGAAAGCCGCGGCGCTGATCTCAGCCCGGCCGATGTCGGCGACATCGCCCATCGCGCAACACTCCTGCTGCGCTGCGAGAAGAACTAGCAGGCTGCTTCGGCGGCCCGCCAGACCACGGGCTGCGTTCGCTTGAACGCAGCCCGTGCTCTAGAAGTCATTGAATCTAGAGCAAGAAATGCGTTCAGATGATTCCATCTGAACGCATATTGCTCTAGGCGATCAGCACGAGGTCACCGGCCACCAGCAGGCGGCCTGCGCCGAGATTGGCGATGACGAACACGCCGCCGGCATCGGCGCCGTTGACATCCGCCGCGAGCACGCCCGTCGCCTGATTGTACAGCAAGGCATACTCGCTGGTGCCCGATGGCGCCGCCCCCCCCGTCACCAGCAGCGAGGCAACCGTATCGCCGGCATCGATGGCAAAGCCGGCGCGGGAGAGCTCGATCGCATCCTCCCCGCTGACGAAGCCGGTGATCGCGTCGCCAACTTCCGCCAGGTTGCCGAAGCGGAAGATGTCGCGCTCGGCATCGGCCGTCGTCTCCAGCGTATCGGCGCCGTTGCCACCGACGAAGATATCGACGCCGGTGCCGCCTGACAGACTGTCCGCACCGCTGCCGCCCAGCAGCGAATCATTGCCAATACCGCCAATGAGCGTGTCCCTGCCGGCGCCGCCTTCCAGCGTATCAGCAGCGCCGCCGCCGTCCAGGCTGTCATTGCCAGCCTGACCCACGAACCGATCCCCCGCGCTGCGGCCGCGCATGGTATCGCCGAACCCTGATCCCTCGAAGGTCTCGATGAGGTTGTAGCTATCGCCGGCCGCTTCGCCGGTGCTGTTCGCGACCGTCACGCGATCAAGCCGTACCGCGGTGGTGAAGCGCACCGTATCCGTCCCGGCGCCGCCATCCAGCGAATCCGCACCCAGCGAGCCGACCAGCGTGTCGTTGCCAGCCAGGCCGTTCAGCGTCTCGATCCCGCCAGTGCCGGTGAGCAGGTCCGCACCCGCGGTGCCGTTGAAGACCTCCGCCACGTCCGTCAGGGTCACGGTCAAGGCGGTGTCCGTGAACAGCCCGGCATTGCCGGCATCCGACGCCCGGATCACGAGGTCGAGGAGGGAATCGGCCTCGAAATTGCCACCACCGGCACCGGCGAAGGCGAGTGCGCCGGTGATGGAATCCACGGTGAACAGCGCATTGTCGCCTTGGCCGGCCACCAGGGAGAAGCGGATGGATGCCACGGTGTCCGGATCGATCGCCACCACCGTGCCGACCGCCTGCTGGTTCTCCGCCACCGTGAAGCCCGTGCTGCTGAGGTGAGGTGCCTCGTTCACATCGGTCAGCGTCACCGCCACGGCCTGGGTTGAGGAACCGCTGGTCGTGGTCGCGCGCACCAAGACGTCAAAGCTCGCATCCGCTTCGAAATCGCCCCCTGCGGCAGCGGCGAAGCGCAGCGCACCGGTCGCGGCATCGATGCTGAACAGTGCGTTGTCGGCCCCACCGGCGGCCAGCGACCAGGTGATGGCATTGCCGAAACCGTCACCGCTGATCGTGCCGACGGCCTGCGTATTTTCCGCCACTGTCAGCGATGTCGTGCTGATGGTCGGCGCTTCCGGGATGTCGAAGACACCGATCGACACGAAGCCATGCATGAAGTTGCCGGCGATGTCGGTGACGCGCATCTCGATGGCCTGCGACGCGCCGCCACTCTCGAAATCGACCACGCCCTGGACCCGGATCTCCGCCATCGTGTCGGAAACCTTCACCAGCGCGAAGGGACCGGGCGCGCCGCTCAGGCTGAAGGTCAGGACATCGCCGAGGAACAGGGTCGGATCGCTCGCGGTCACCGTGCCGATCACCGTGCCGATGGCGGCATTCTCATCCACAGCCAGCGTCGCCGCATTGGCATCCTCATCGATGCCGACTTCGACCGGCGCGTTGAGTGTCGGCCCGCGGGAGGATAGCACGGCATCGCTGCCAAGGCCGGTCGGCGGTGCGCGGAGATCGACGCTCATCGCGCCGGGATCGGTGCCGAAGACCAGGATTTCGACGTCGCTGCGCACTTCGTCCGTGTCGCCGCTGCGGGTCAGGATCAGGCTTCCCGCGCCGTCGCGGGTGATCAGGTAGTCGGACCAGGCGCCGTCGACGACCGCCGTATCCACACCGGCGCCACCGATGAAGGTGTCGTCGCCGAGGCCGCCAAGCAGCCGATCGCCGCCATTCCCGCCGGAGAGCGAATCCGCCAGGGCATCGCCGACCAGGCTGTCATTGCCCGCACCGGTGGTCATCCGGAACTGCTCGGCATTGTCGAAATTACTGGCGAAGGCGCCGTCGCGAAGTTCATCCCGATTGGCCGGCGGGCCACCGAAGATGTTGGCGAAGGTGATGTTCGCGGTGACGGCGCTGCGGTCGATCACCGCGAGGTCGATGCCGGCGCCGCCATCCAACTCGTCCGCACCGCTGCCCGAGACCAGCGTATCCGCGCCCTCGCCGCCCTCCAGCGTGTCATTGCCCGTGCCACCGCTGAGCACATCATCGCCGGCGCCACCGAAGATCGAATCCGCGGCCGTGCCGCCGGTCAGCGTATCCGCCCCGCTGCCGGAGGCGACGTGGAACTCCTCCACCCCGGTGATCGTCGCGCCATCGAACAGGGTGTTGGCGCCCGCCGCGAGCACCGTCAGCGACAGGCCCGTGACAGCACCGGAATGGTCGATCGCCACCCGGTCCTGGCCGGTGCCGCCGTTGATGCTGTCGGCGCCGGTGCCGGACCGGATGCTGTCATTGCCGGCGCCACCTGAGAGCGTATCCGCCAGCGCGTCGCCCACCACCGTGTCATTGCCCGCACCGGTGATGATGTGAAACCGCTCGGCATTGTCGAAATTGCCGGCGAAGGCGCTGTCGCGCAGTTCGTCCCGATTGGCCGGCGGGCCACCGAAGATGTTGGCGAAGGTGATACTCGCGGTGATGGCGCTGCGGTCGATCACCATCAGGTCGATGCCGGCGCCGCCATCCAGCTCGTCATCACCGCTGCCCGAGACCAGCGTATCCGCGCCCTCGCCGCCAGCGAGGCTGTCATTCCCGGCGCCACCGGTCAGGCTGTCATCGCCAGCTTCACCGGCAAGCGAATCCGCGAAGGCACCGCCGGCCAGCGTGTCAGCGCCGCTGCCGGTGATGACACGAAACTCCTCCACCCCGGTGATCGTCGCGCCGTCGAACAGGGTGTTCGAGGCCGCAGCCAGCACTGCCAGCGAAAGGCCCGCCAGGGCGCCAGAGCGGTCGATGATGACGCGGTCGGTATCCGCCCCGCCATTGACGCTGTCGGCACCGATGCCCGTGATCAGGGTATCATTGCCCGAACCGCCGGAGAGCGTGTCGCTCAGCGCATCGCCATCGATGCGGTCATTGCCCGAACCCGTCGTGACGTTGAACCGCTCGGCATCGAAGACGAGGCTGAACCGCACGCCGTCGATCAGTTCGTCCCGATTGGCCGGTGGGCCGCCGAAGACGTTGGCGAAGACGATGTTGCCGGTAACCGTGCTACGATCCAGCACCGCCAGGTCGATGCCGGCGCCGCCATCCAGCTCGTCCTCGCCACTGCCCGAGATCAGCGTATCCGCGCCATCGCCACCGGCAAGCCGGTCATTCCCGGCACCACCGCTGAGCGTGTCCGAACCGTCGCCACCGGCCAGCGTGTCGTTGAAGGCGCCACCGGTCAGCCGGTCATTACCGAGGCCGGCGGTGACGTTGAACTCCTCCACGCCGATGACACGGGCGCTGTCGAAAACGGTGCTCACGCCCACCGCCGCCACGGTCAGGACGAGGTTGGCGACGGAGGTCGAGCGGTCGATGATGACGCGGTCGGTGCCATTGCCGCCATTGATCGTATCGGCGCCGGCACCGGTGGCGATGGTATCGTTGCCGTCGCCACCGTCGAGCGTATCGGCCAGGGCATCACCGACCAGGCTGTCATTGCCGGAGCCGGAGCGGAAATCGAAGCGCTCCACACCCTCGACAGTGGTCGAGATGACGCCGTCGCGGATCTCCCAGCGATCCGCCGCCGCGCCGCCGCCGGTGTTGATGAAGTTGATATTGGCCGTGATGGCCGAGCGGTCGATGACGGCGATATCGATGGCGGCGCCACCGATCAGGAAATCATCGCCAGTGCCGGAGACCAGCGTATCGGCCCCGCCATTGCCGAGCAGTGTCTCGTTGCCCGCCGCACCGCCAATGAAATCGGCAGCATTGCCACCGACTAGAGTTTCACCAGCGGCAGTCCCAGTAAGAGTGGCTATAGTGCCTCATTTCCCGGATTTCATCATGATCATGACTCGAAACGAGAATTCCTGGAAGGAAATTATGCTATGTCATAGAGTCTGAATTTCTTTGATTACTTGGAGTTGCTACAATCGTTTGCCGGCGTCAGAATTCGCAAAAAATACTAAATTTATTTCACTGTGGGATTTTTATCAAATTTTGCTCAGCGTCGCGCCTGACGCCCATGGCGTCGGCGACCGCCCGGAGCACAGGCCCCAGCCAGTCAAAGACCCATGGGTATCCCGAAGCCTGCCGGTGGCGCGCCCGTCGCGCGCCCGTGTGTCAAATGACCTGGTAGCGCGCCTTGGCGGCACGCTCGATGGCGCCGGCGATCAGGCGATCGAGGTCAAGGCCGATACGGAGATCCTGCAGGAAGCGCAGTTCTTCCTGCGTCGCTTCGCCATCCGCCGCGCAGACCTCGCAGGCGAGGAGGTAGGCGGTTTCCCGCAGGCGCATTGGCAGCGCCTCCCGGATCATGGTCAGGGCATCGTCCAGGCCTTCCGGGCGGGCGAGCAGGCGGGCGACCACTTCCGTCACCGTCTCGATCTCGCTGCTGTGGAAATCGGAGAAGGCGGGCAGTTCCTGCACCAGACGAGACATCATCGCGAGTTCGGCGTCGGACATGGGACCATCGGCGGCCGACATCAGCACCATGGCGCAGAGCAGGGCTTCCTGCGCGGTGAAGGGCGAAAGGCGGATCGTGGTGCGCGTCGGCATCGGAAGTCTCCGGTATCCTGTACGGCCTTGCTCACCCGGGGGAGCGCCGGGGTCAAGCGGGAAGCGGGCCCGCACCGCAGCAATGATCGGTTATGCGTCCCAACCGATGGATCGCCGCAGGAACGCGGCCCCGAGGGCGGCGAAGCGGGCAACCTCCGCATTGTCCTTGCCGTAGCCATGGCCACCGGAATCGGGTTCGTAGAAGCCAGCCTCGTAGCCCATGGCCTGCAGCTTCGCCGCCATCTTGCGGGCATGGCCGGGATGGACGCGGTCATCCCGCCGGCTCGTTGCCAGCAGGATCGGCGGATAGGGCCGGCCGGGCACGGCGGTGTGATAGGCGGAGAAGTGGCGGATGAAGGCCCAATCCTCGGCCTTGTCGGGGTCTCCGTATTCGGCGATCCAGCTCGCACCGGCGAGCAGCTTCGTGTAGCGGCGCATGTCGATCAGCGGGATGGTGCAGAACAGCGCGCCGAAACGCTCGGGGAAGCGGGTCAGCATATTGGCGATCAGCAGGCCACCGTTGGAGCCACCCTCCGCCGCGATACGGCCAGGCACCGTGACACCACGCTGCACGAGATCGGCGGCGATGGCGGCAAAATCATCGTGGCTGAGCGCCTTCCGCTCCCGCCGCCCCGCCTCGTGCCAGGCGGTGCCGAATTCCCCGCCACCGCGGATCTGCCCGACCACGGCGGTGCCGCCCTTTTCCAACCAGAGCCGCCCGGTGGTGGTCGAATAGACCGGCAGGCGGGAGACCTGGAACCCGCCATAGGCCGAGAGGTGAACGGGCGCCCGGCCGCTGGCATCCCGCGGGCCGACCTGGACATAGGGGATGCTCTCGCCATCCGAGGACACGGCTTCATGCCGCGACACGACAAGGCCGCTGGCATCGAAACTGGGAGTGGAGGCCTTGAGCAAAGCGGGTGCCGTGGGGGCGACGCTGGTCAGCAGCAGTTCCGGCGGCGTCACAGGGTCCTGCGCCAGGGCGAGCAGGGTGCCGTCGGATTCCTCCGCCTCGGTGTCGAAGGGCCAGAGGCTGACGACGCCGATGCGCGGCAGGCCGGGGATTTCCGCCGCTTCCCACGCGCCGTCGCCGGGCGTCAGCAGGGCGAAGACGGGGGCGAGATTGTCGAGGATGGACAGCACCAGCCGCCCATCGCACCAGAAGAAGCCTTGCAGGGCGCGCCGGGGCTCCGGCGTGAAGAGCACGCGCGGGGCAGCGCGCCCAGCCAGCAGATCCGCCAGCGAAAGGCCGAGCAGCGTATCGGGGGCATAAGTCGTGCCGGCTACCGCCCAGGGGGTGCGCGGCTTCACCGCGACGAAGCCGCGCTGCCAGGTGAAGTGCGCGTCGCTGGGCAGGGCGATGCGGGTGGTGGGGCCGCCGCGGTCACCGATGTGCCAGATGGCGTCGAAGAAGCCGGTGCCATCGCGGAAGACCAGCCTTTCCCGCCCCGCCTCGCGTTCCACACCGCCCCAGGCGGACAGGCTTTCGAACGGCACCTCGAACAGCACCGGCGCCAGCAACGGGTCCGCGCTCCGCTCCCACAGCCGGACGGTGCGGCCGTAGCCGGAACTGGTGACCCCGCCGAGGGCGGAGGACAGCAGCAGCGTATCGCGGTCGAGCCAGGCGGCGCTGCCCTTCGCTTCCGGCAGCACGAAGCCGTCCGGGACGAAGGTGCGGGTCACAAGGTCGAATTCCCGCAGCACCACCGCATCCCCGCCGCCACGCGACAGGCGCAGCAGGGCGCGGTCATGGGTGACAGGGACGGTCGTGGCGCCGGCCCAGACCCAATCCTCGCCTTCCGCGGCGGCCAGCGCGTCCAGGTCCAGCAGGATCTCCCACACCGGTTGGGTGGTGCGGAAGGAGGCGAGGCTGGTGCGGCGCCAGAGGCCACGGGCGTTCGTGGCATCCTGCCAGAAGTTGAACAGGTGGGCGCCGCGGCGGGTCACCAACGGCAGCTTGTCCGGACGGTCCAGTGCCGCCTGGAGGCCAAGCCGATCCGCCTCGAAACCGGCATCGGCCAGGCGGGCCAGGGTGCGGGCGTTCTGCGCGGTGACCCAGATGAGGGCGCGATCGCCATCGACCTCCTCCAGCCAGAGGAAGGGGTCGTCATCGGGCGCTTCGAGGGTCGGGCGCGCATCCATGGGTCAAATCTCCGCGAGGAAGCCGCGCGTCTCCACCACCGCTTCCGCGAGGCCGAGGCGACGGATCAACACCCCATCCGGCAGCCCCGCCAACAGGCGGGACGGGCAGGACCGGTCGAGCAGCACAAACACGCCCTTGTCGTCGCCCCGGCGGATCAGCCGGCCGAAGGCCTGGCGCAGCCGGTGCCGGGCGATGGCATCGTCATAGGATTTCGGCCGCCCTTCCGAGAGGTGGGTGCGGCGTTCGCGGTGCAGGATGGACGGGCGCGGCCAGGGAACGCGATCGAACACCAGCAGGCGCAGGGAACGGCCTGGCACATCCACCCCATCGCGCATCGCATCGGTGCCGAGCAGGCAGGAGTTCTCCTCCGCCCGGAACACATCGACCAGCGTCGCATTGTCCATGGCGTCGAGGTGCTGGGCGTAGAGCGGGATGCCACGCTCCGCGAGTGGCTGGGCGATGCGCCCATGCACTTCGCGCAACCGGCGGACGGCGGTGAAGAGGCCGAGCGCGCCACCACCGGAGGCCAGGAACAGCGCGCGATAGGCGCTGGCGAGCTGGCCGAAATCGCCCTTGTCCACATCGGTCACGACGAAGCAGCGCGTGCGGTTCGCGTAGTCGAAGGGGGATGCGACGGCGGCGCGGATGGCGGGTGATGGCAGGTGGCTGGCGCCAGTGCGGGCTTCCGCCGCGCGCCAGGCCCCTTCCTCATCATCCTCATCGCCTTCCCCGGTATCACGCAGGGTGGCGGAGGTGATGAGGACACCGTGGGCCGGGGCGGCGACGGCCATGGCGAAGGGCTGGGTCGGGTCCAGGTGATGGCGGAACATGCCGGCATCGAATTCCCGGCCTTCCTTTCGCTCCAGCGCGAACCAATCGACGAATTCAGGGCGCTGACCGGGGGAACGGGGGGGCTCCGCCAGGGTGGCGAGCATGGCGCCCCAGGCGCCCAGCGGCATCAGGGCGCGGCGCTCGATGCCGCGGCAGGCGGCCTCGATGCGAATGCGGTCGCCGACTTCCAGCTCCTCCGCCTCATCTTCCAGCCGCGCATTCAGCCGGTCCCGCAACGCCTGTAGCGGCGTGTGCAGGCGGCGCAGCGCGGCGACCAGCGCCTCCGCCGCCTCGGCCACGCCGTCCCCCAGCGGGTGGACGTCGCATTCCACCCCATAGCCCTGGTCATCATCCCGGACCCGGGCCAGCACCTGGCGGCGCGCGGCGTGGAGGAACTCCTCCGCCGCGCCGCGGGCATCGTTGTCCACCAGCCGGTTCGGCCAGCCCTGGGACGGCAGCGCGCGGGCGGCCTGCAGGGCTTCCTCCAGCGGCAGCAGCAGGTCGGGGCGATCGCCGATCAGTTCCTCCAGCCGCCGGGCGAGGCCGCGAGCGCGGGAACGCCCGCCCTCCGCGCCCAGAAGCCAACGGCGTAGCTCCGCCGTCTCGCCCCCCGTGAGGTCGGCGCTGAAGGCGGCGTCGGCGGCGTCGAACAGGTGGTGTCCCTCATCGAACACCAGGCGGAGCGGCTTGCCATCCTCCCCGCCGCCCAGCGCCGCCTGGATCATCACCAGCGCATGGTTGGCGATGACGAGGGTGGCGCCCTTGGCGCGACGGATGGAATGTTCGACAAAGCATTGCCGGTAATGGCCGCAGGCGGAATGGATGCACTCGCCGCGCCGGTCAGCCAGCGGCCAGACGCTATGGGCGCCGAACAACTCGCTGAGCCACCCAGGAAAATCCCCGCCCATCAGGTCGCCGTCCCGCGTCGCCAGGGCCCAGCGGGCGACGAGGGCCATGGGCAGCATCTGGCCGGCCATGGCGGCGCTGGCGGCCGCTTCCTCCATGTTGAGCAGGCAAAGGTAGTTCTCCCGCCCCTTGCGGACGACGACGCGTCGGCGGCGCTCATTCGGCTCGGGGTAGAGCCGGGCGGTTTCCTGGTCGATCTGGCGTTGCAGGTTGCGGGTGAAGGTGGAAATCCAGACCGGCGCGCCGTTGCGTTCGGCCCAGAGGCTGGCGGGGGCGACATAGCCCAATGTCTTGCCCGTGCCGGTGCCGGCTTCCGCCAGCACCAGGTTGGGCGCGCCCTGTGCATCCCGCGCCTGGAAGGCGGCGGCCGCGGCGGAGGCATAGTCCGCCTGCTGCGGCCGCTGTTCCGCCCCTTCGCCGAGGATTTCGGCGAGGCGTCGCCGGGCATCGGCGGAGGAAACGGGATTGTGCGCAGGCGGCGGCGGCGGGGCCTCCTCCTCCCATTCCGGCAGGCGGCGCCAGACCTTCAGCGGGTCGAGCGAGGGGCGGGCATCCGGCTGACCGAGGGCGGCGAGGACCGATTCAGCCCAGGACCATTCGATCTCCGCCGCCAGCTTCGCCGCCAGCGCCGCCGCGTCCCGGTTCAGCGGGGCGTTTCGCCCCGCCGCGAGGTGGCGCAGCATGACGGTCGCGAGTTCCGGCAGCAGCGCGGCCAGCGATTCCTCATCCTCCGGCGCGTCGCGGTCCAAGGCCATGGCAAGGCCACGCGGCGTGGGGGCCGCGGGGCGCGCGGGCATGCAGAAGGCGAACAATTCCAGCAGGTCGCAGCAGGGAAAGGCTCCGATGCCGAGGCGCTTCGCGGTGGAAGGGCCATGCACGACCATGGGTGGCGGCAGGTCCCGCAGGCGGCGGCCGATCTCGATGGCGGGGCCGGCAAACAGCTCCCCGTCCGGCGTCAGCACCGTGCCGCGCCCGAAGCCCGCGATCAGCGCGGGGCAATCAGGCAGCAGCAGGCGCGGCGGGGCGGCCGGCGCGGCGGCGCGGGGGGCATTCATGCCGCCAATCTGGCGATAAGCATCACTGGAACAAAGAGGGAAAAACTCGGCATTGCGCGCTTTGATCCCAAATCATCCGGCGCGGCCCCCAGGGATGAGCCCTGAAAGCCGAGCCGGATGGGGGGTTCAGGCCGCGGCCTTCATCAACTGCGGCACGCGCTCGGCGATCTGCACCGCGTTCAGGGCGGCGCCCTTCAGCAGCTGGTCGCCACAGACGAACAGGTCCAGCCCATGGTCGCCGAAGACCAGGTTCTGGCGGATGCGGCCGACTTCGCAATCATCCTGCCCGGTTGCCGTCATCGGCATCGGGTAGAGCTTGTTGGCGACGTCATCCACCACCTTCACGCCTGCGGCACGGCGCAGCACTTCGCGCGCGGCCTCGGGCGTGATGGGCTTTTCGGTCTCGATGGTGATGGCCTCGGCGTGCACCCGCATGGTGGGGATGCGCACCGCGGTGCAGGAGATGGGCAGGCCTGGCACACCCATGATCTTCCGGGTCTCCCACACCACCTTCATCTCCTCCCGCGTGTAGCCGTTGGGCTGGAAGGTATCGATGTGGGGGATGACGTTGAACGGGATCGGGTAGGCGAAGACCTCGTTCTGCGGCTTGGCGCCGTCCACCAGCATCCGCCGGGTTTCCCGCTCCAGCTCCGCCATGCCCTCGGCGCCGGCGCCGGAGGTGGCCTGGTAGGTGGAGACGATGACGCGCTTGATCCCGAAGGCCGCATGCAGCGGCGCCAGCGCCACCACCATGATGGCGGTGGTGCAGTTCGGGTTGGCGATCAGCCGGGCATTGCCGATGGCGGCCGCGTTCACTTCCGGCACCACCAGCGGGACATCCTCGTCCAGCCGGAAGGCGGAGGAATTATCCACCACCGTCACCCCCGCGGCGACCAACCCCGGGGCATACTTCTTGGCGAAGTCGCCGGAGACGGCGAGCAGGGCGAGGTCGAGGTCCTTGGCCGCTTCCGGCTTGAATTCCTCGATCGTCACATCCCCGAAGGGCGTTTTGACAATCGTGCCCGCGCTTCGGCCGGAGGCGAACAGGCGGAGTTTTGTCACCGGGAAGCGCCGCCGCCCCAGGACCTCCACCAGCTCCCGCCCCACCGCTCCGGTGGCGCCGATAACACCGACCCGCATCGCACGCTGCTCCATCTGCAAGAGAAGGTGAGCCGCATACATCAAAGATGCGCGTGCGCCAAACGCGCCTTGCGCAGGTCAGGCACCACGGCGACCAGATGCCTGGGCCGACCGCCTCAGGCAAGCAGGCGGACGCGTTCCTCCTCCAGGTCGTAATAGGCGCCGACGACCTTGACCTGGCCGGCGGCGACGGCGGGGCCGATGACCGGGCTCTGCTGCACGACGCGGGCGGCGACGCGGCGGATGTTGGCCTTGACCGTGCCATCGACGAGGTCCCCGCCCGCGCGCAGGGCGGCCAGGGCCGCGGGCAGCATCGGCAGCAGCATGTCCCGGAGGTGCCCGGGCAGCGCCGCATCGTCCCGCGCCAGGGACACCGCGGCGCTGGCGGCGCCGCAGCGTTCATGCCCCAGCACCATCACCAGCTTCACGCCAAGCACCGCCACTGCATATTCCAGGCTGCCGATGGCCGCGGTATCGGCCATGTTGCCGGCGTTCCGGACCACGAAGATCTCGCCGAGCCCGGCATGGAACAGCAGTTCCGGCGCCGCGCGGCTATCGGCACAGCCGAGCACGGCAGCATAGGGCGCCTGCCCGGCGGCGAGCATCGCCCGGCGCGCGGGGTCCGGCGCGCCTGGGGGAACCTGGCCGGCCAGGAAGCGCGCATTGCCGTCCATCAGTGCGGCCAGAGCCTGGTCTGCCGACAGAGCCGTGTGCGCCGGTGCGGCGGCCGGCTGCGCCATCGCCGGCGCGACGCAAGCCAAGGTGGCGGCGGAGGCAACGGTGGCGAAGAAGGACCGGCGGCCCAGCCCCGCTGGCGTGGCGCAAGGTATGCAGGAACAGGGTCGCATCAGGTCGTTCTCCCATCGGGTACGCGGTGAGCATCGCGCAAGCCATACTGGCGAAACAGTGAACGCAGCGCCAGAAAAGTAACTTGTTGCGTGCGGCCGCTACCGCCTTCCCCCCGGGGTCGCCTACCGGGACGGCGGCCCGTATAAACGCCGCCCGCGTTCCACCAGACCCGCGTCCAACCCGAGGTGCCCTGTCGCCATGTCCGCTGCCCCCGCCGACTACGCTGCCGTGAAGGCCTGGCCCTTCGAGGAAGCACGCAAGGTGGCCGAGCGGGTCAAGGCCTCCGGCAAGGCCGTCGCGTTGTTCGAGACGGGGTACGGCCCCTCCGGCCTGCCGCATATCGGCACCTTCGGCGAAGTGGCGCGCACCACCTGGGTGCGCCGGGCCTTCGAGCGGATGACCGGCCTGCCGTCCCGCCTGATCGCCTTCTCCGACGACATGGACGGCCTACGGAAGGTGCCGGACAACGTCCCGCAGAAGGACATGCTGGCGGGCTTCCTTGGCCACCCCGTCACCACCGTGCCGGACCCCTTCGGCACCCACGAAAGCTTCGGCCACCACAACAACGCCCGGCTGCGCGCCTTCCTGGACCGCTTCGGCTTTGACTATGATTTCGCATCCTCCTCCGATTACTACCGGTCCGGGCGCTTCGATGCGGCGCTGCTCCGCATGGCGGCGCGGCACGAGGACGTGCGGGGCGTGATCCTGCCGACGCTCGGCCCGGATCGTCGCGCCACCTATTCGCCCTTCCTGCCGATCCACCCGAAGACGGGTGTCGTCATGCAGGTGCCGATGGAGGAGGTGCGCCCGGCGGAGGACCTGCTGGTGTGGCTCGACCCGGAAAGCGGGGAACGCTTCGGCACGCGCATCACCGGAGGGCATTGCAAGGCCCAGTGGAAGGCCGATTGGGCGCTGCGCTGGTATGCGCTGGGCGTCGATTACGAGATGTCCGGCAAGGACCTGATCGACAGCGTCAAGCTGTCTTCCGCCATCTGCCGCGTGCTGGGTGGAGAGCCGCCGGTCAGCTTCACCTATGAGCTTTTCCTCGATGCCGAGGGCGGCAAGATCAGCAAGTCCAAGGGCAACGGGCTGACGATCGACGAATGGCTGCGCTACGCGCCGCCGGAAAGCCTGGCGCAGTTCATGTTCAACCAGCCCGGCCGCGCCAAGCGCCTGCATTTCGACGTCATCCCGCGCGCGGTGGATGAATATCTCGGCAATCGCGACAAGCTGCGGCGAAGCGCTGAGGCCGGCGCGCTGGATGCGGCCAACCCGGCCTGGCACCTGAATGGCGGCGAATTGCCGAACACGCCAGAGCCGGCGCTGACCTATGGCATGCTGCTGAACATCGCGACCGTCTCGGCGGCCGAGGATGCGGACCAGCTCTGGTCCTTCGTGCGCAACTACGCACCGGGCTCTACGGCAGACAACGCCCCGGTGCTGGCGCAGCTCGTGGATTATGCCGTCGCCTATTCCCGCGACTTCATCCGCCCGAACCTGAAGCCCCGCGCGCCGGCCGAAGCGGAACGCCCGGCCTTCCAGGCGCTGCTGGCCGCGCTCCGGGCGAATGAGGCGGAGATCGACGCGCTGCCGCCCGGCCTGGAACGCGCCGAGTTCATCCAGGGCCTCGTCTATGACGCCGGGCGGCGGGAGCCTTTCCTCGCGCCCGCGAAGGATGGCGGGCGGCCAGGTGTGTCCCGCGGCTGGTTCAACGCCCTGTATCAGGTGCTGGTCGGCGCGGAGGAAGGCCCCCGCTTCGGCAGCCTGGTCGCGGCCTATGGCGTGGCGCGGGCGGTGACGTTGATCGATGGCGCGCTGGGCCATGCCACGACCGGACATGCCGAAGGGGGCGCCGCCGGGGCATGAGTTCAGCTCTGGGGCTGCTCCGGCGCCATGGCATGGCGGCCTTCGGGCTGCTGCTGCTGATCACCGCGGTGTATGTGGTGCAGCATGAATTCCGCAGCCTGTCCGTCGCCGATATCCGGGCGGCCCTGGATGCGGTGCCGACCTCCGCCCTTTGGATCGCGGCGGGCTGGACGGTGCTGACGTTCAGCGTGCTGACGATCTATGACCGGCTCGGCAGCGTCTATGCGGGCTATCCCGTCTCCTACGCGCGCACCTCGCTGGCATCCTTCTGCGCCTATACGCTCGCGCACAACCTGGGCTTCGCGGCGGTGTCGGGTGCTGCGGTCCGCTACCGCTTCTACGCGGCCTGGGGGCTGCCGCCGGTGGCCATCGCCAAGGTCGTCGCCTTCACCAGCCTGACCTTCGGCCTTGGCGGCTTCGCGCTCGGCGGGACCGTGCTGCTGGTGGAGCCGGAAGTGGTGCCGGGGCTGGGCGACCATGTGCCGCATTGGGTGATGCAGGGCATCGGCCTCATCATGTGGGCGCTGGTCGCGGCCTATGTGACGATGTCCCGCATCAGGACGCATGTGACGATCTTCGGCCATCGGATCGACCTGCCGGGCTTCCGCATGGCGGTGGCGCAGACCGTGCTGGCGATGGTGGATGTCGCCGTCACCACCATGATCTTCTATTCGCTGCTGCCAGCGGTGGAGGGCCTGACCTTCACCCGCTTCCTCGGCATCTACATCACCGCCTATACCGCCGGCATCGCCGCCAGCCTGCCCGGCGGCATCGGCGTCTTCGATGGCGCAATCCTGATCGGCCTCGCGCCCTGGCTGACGCCGGCGCAGGTGGTGGGGGCGCTGCTGCTGTTTCGGCTCTACTACTACATCATCCCGCTGTTCGTGGCCGGGCTGCTGTTCGCCGGCTTCGAGATCGCGCAGCGCCGGCATTCCCTGGCCAAGCTGGCTGCGGAACAGCGGGTGACGAATTCCCTGGAAGTGCCGGCCATCGCCGGGCTGGTCGGGCTTGGCGGCACGCTGCTGCTGTTCCTCGGCGCGCTGCCGACCAGCAACACGGCGC
This sequence comes from Acetobacteraceae bacterium, assembly GCA_947478535.1. The sequence goes on along the minus strand of CANJXD010000003.1, from coordinate 3,647 downwards.
TCGCACGCTGGGCCGGGTATGAAGCCGCGGTCGCTTCCCACTTCGCCGCTTCCATCGTGGGGTCGCTGCTGCTGGTGATGGGCTACGGCCTGTTGCGGCGGCTCACTCTGGCCTGGGGGGCGGGCATCCTGCTGCTGCTGATCGGCGCGCTGATCTGCTGGATGCGGGAGGATGGCTGGTGGCTCTGGGGGGCGTTTCTGGTGGTAGCCGCGGCGCTGGCCTCGCTGCGCGGGTCATTCTACCGGGATGCGCGGCTGATGCGCGAACCGCTGGGGCTCGAATCCGTGCTGCCGCTGGCTGTGGTGGGTGTTTCCGCCATCATGCTCGCGACCGTCGCCTTCGAAGGGCGTGTCGCCGGCGATAGCTGGTGGGAGGTCGTGGCCTCCCCCTTCGTGCCGGAGAGCATGCGCTTCGCCGTCGGGCTCGCGGCGGTACTGCTCCTGGTGGCAGCGACCCGGCTGCTGCGCCCAGCACGGCTGCAGCCAGACGCCTGGGATGCCGAGGTGCGTGCCCGGCTGAAGGCGCTCGGCGCCACCGCTCCCGCGGTGGCGGACGGCGCCGTGTTTGGCGAGGCGGGTAAGGCGGGCTTCGGCTTCCTCCGGCGGGACGGCATCTGGCTGGCGCTCGGGGACCCCGCCGGGGAGGAGCGGGACCGCGTCTCCGCGATATGGCGCTTCCGGGACATGTGCGATCGCGCCGGGGTGGATGCCGCCTTCTGGCGGATCGGGCCCGACCTGCTGCGGGTCTATGGCGATATCGGGCTGACCGCCTTCCCGATCGGCACGCCTATGCCCGGGGAGACGCCGCGCTTCCTCGCCTGCCGGGCGGAGCGGGACCTGGAAGCGCTGATGGAATTGCTGCCCCAGGTGGAGCCTTCCACGGGCGTGAAGCGGTAGCCTCAGCCAGCGCAACCGGCGTTCAGGCGAACGCCGCGCGCCCTATTGCGGCTCGATCCCAGCCAGCCTGACGTAGTCTGCCCAACGCGCGATATCGGCCCGCATGTGGTCCGCCAGGGCGGCCGTCGGCAGCGGGAAGGCATCCGCCACCAGCCGGGTCAGCATGGCGGCCCCTTCTTCCTCAGCCAGCGCGGCGCGGATGGCATCGCCAATCTGGGTCGCGAGCGGCTCCGCCATCCCGGCCGGGGCAAAGATGCCGGTCCAGGCGACGATCGGGGCCTGCAGGATGCCGGCCTGCACCAGGCTCGGCACGCCCGGCAGATGCGCATTCGGTGCCTCGCTGCTCACGGCCACGGCCCGAAGCGTGCCGGCCCTGACCTGCGCCAAGCCCGTGAAGGCGTCGGTGACGGCGAAATCCAGCCGCCCCGCGATCAACTCGGTGAGGGATTGCGGGTTGCCGCGGAAGGAGGCGGCGATGCCCCTCACCCCGCCCCGCTGTTCCAGCATCGCCCCCACGACACGGGTGGAGGTGTTGCCATAGCCATAGGACAACCCTTCCACGCGCGCTCGGCATGCCGCGGCGAGGTCCGCCACCGTCCGCACCGGGGAATCCGGACGCACCAGCACCACGGTGGGCTGGCGCAGCACGCCGAAGACAGGGGTAAAATCCGCCACCGGATCGTAGCCGATGGACCGGTAGAGGCTGACATTGGCCGCATGGGCCGAACTGGTGGAATACAGCAGCACCGTGCCATCCGGCCGTGACCGCGCGACAGCGGTCGCCGCCACGCCGCCATCCGCCCCAGGGCGGTTCTCCGCAACAACGATCTGCCCCAGCCGTCGCGCCAAGCGGTCCGTGAGGAAGCGGCTCATCAGATCGGAGGCGGTGCCGGCGGGGAAGCCGACCATCAGGGTGATGCGGCGTCCCGCGACATCCTGCGCACGAGCCTGCCCGATCGGCGCGACGCCCTTGTGGGCGGGCGCCCAGGCTGCGGCGGCCCCTGGCGGGCGGCACGGTGCCTCGTTTCCAGAGTGTGACGGTTTTTGGTTGACTTAATCAACCAATGACTCGCAAGGCAGGGTGCCCAAGGCGCCGCGCCTTATTGGCTGGCCCAGACGATGCGGTGGACCCAGGCGAGTTCCGCGAGGTCGAAGCTGTAGTTCGGGTGTGCCGGGTTGAGGCTGGCGAGTTCCACGCGGCGGGCGGATTGGCGCAGCAACTGCTTGGCCATCACTTCCCCCTTCCGGGTCCGCACCACCACGCGATCCCCACGCCGGACCGGCGCTCCGGGGGAGACGATGACGACATCGCCATCCCGGAACACCGGCTCCATGCTTTCGCCACTGATCTCCAGCGCATAGGCATTGGGGTCCGGCACATCGGGGATCGAGATCTCATCCCAGCCACCACCGACGGGGTAGCCGCCATCGTCGAAAAAACCGTCGGCGCCGGCCTGCGCCAAGCCGATCAACGGAATGCGCCGCGCGCTGGCGGCCCGGTTGCGGGACAGGGCGGGCACGCCGGTGACCAGGGCAGCGAAGCCTTCCACACCGGTCCCGGTGGCGGCGAGGACCTTGGCGACGCTTTCCGTCGAAGGCCACCGCGCCCTGCCATCGACTCCCGTGCGCTTCGACGGGTTGAACGCCGTCGCATCCAGGCCGGCCCGCCGCGCGAGGCCGGACGCCGAAAGGCCGTTTTCCGCAGCCAGGGCGTCAATCGCCCGCCAGATGTCCTCGTGCCGCATCGCAGCCGGTCCCCTGCCTCGAGTCGTGACACCGCATATGGTGCGGCGCCCTGGGGATGACATCCTAGGTTTCGAGTCGCGTGGCAATAGGAACTTGATCCTTGCAACCCTCGGTGGAACATCGTAGAAGGGTTTTGTTCCTGTTTTGTTCGGGAACCGACGAGGAAGGAGCCCCCCACCATGTCCCTCAACACCTCCCGTGCCCCGATCCTGGCCAGCCTGGCACGCGCCGAGCCCTTCGCCTGCGCCGAGGATGCCTGGTTCTGGACCATGGCGGCGCTGACCGCCCGCCGTGATGGCGCGCGCGTCGCCGCCGGGCGTGGCGGCGTGGTGCGCCCGTGCGAGCCCGATGATGTCATCAAGTGCCTGGACCGGCTGTACCGCCAGCGGCGGATCGACCTGGCGCATGCGCGCATCATGCGGATCTGGGGCGAACGCGGCGACCAGCCGAGCCCACGGATTCCGCAGGAAGCCGGCGACCTGCGGCTGTGGCGGGAAGCGATGGAGCGGCTGGATTTCCCGCTGCGCGCCAAGGGTATCATCGGGGGGCCCGCCCGCGGCATGACCCTGCCTGAAAGTGCCGAAATCGTGCCCTTCCCCGGCCGGCAGCGGTAAGGGGCGGCCCCGTGAAACGCGCGGCGCATCGGCGGCTCCTCGCCGCGGAACCGGGTGGGCAGGCCGTCTGGATCGCCTTCGGCGGCCATGCGGACCAGGCTTGGCTGCGCCTGCTGCGGCCGGGGTTCCGGCACTGCTTCGCGGCCGTGTCCGATGAAGGCGGCTGGACCGTGCTGGAACCGTTGTCCGGCCGGCTGATGGTGGCCCGGCTTCCGGTGGCGCCCGGCTTCGACCTGCCGGACTTCTACCGCCGCGCCGGGCTGCGCGTGCTTGGCCCCTTCCAGGTGGGCGAGCCGGCGCCGAGCCTGCTGCCAGCACTCCTGCCGCTGAACTGCGTTTCGCTCTGCCGGGCCTTGCTGGGCAGTGCGGGGCCCTTCGCGATGACACCGTT
>CANJXD010000002.1 GCA_947478535.1 Acetobacteraceae bacterium | reverse complement strand
GTCGGCAGCGAGGCGCGGAGCATGCCGCACCAACCGGTGGATGAGGCGCGTCTCGCGCGGTGGGAGGGCATCCTCGGCGCGCACCGCTTCGTGCACGACATCGACGGCGGCGCCGGCGAATCCTGGCGGCTGATCGGGCTGAACACGGAAATCATGGGCAGCGGGCTGCCCGCCGAGGCGGCGCAGCAGGCCTTCCTCGCCACCGCCCTGGCCGGCGCGGGGTCCCGCCGGATCGCCGCCTTCCTGCACAAGCCCGCCTTCCTGGGGGAACCTTCGGACCCGCGGGACTACTGGTCCGTGCCGCCGGAGGCCCGCCCCGCCCTGGCAGCACTGCTCCACCACCCCGGCTTGCGGCTGGTCGCCTCCGGACATCTGCATCTGTATCGCCAGAAGCGGCGCGGCGACGTGCTGTTCACCTGGGCGCCGCCTGCCTCCTTTGTGTGCGAGGTGGAGTTCCAGGGGGATATCCCCGGGGAGCGGGTCGCCGGGTTCCTTTTGCATCGCCTTGGGATTGATTCGGTGGAAACGTCCCTTGTCTCTCCAATAGGAATCAAGGCGCCTTTTTTGGAGGATGTGCGGGCGGAGGCCTATCCGCGGTCTGGATGATCCTTCCATGATGCCGCGACTCACGAAGGGTAGAGCGGTTTATTTTTAACACAGTCGAAAATGTTGGTTTCACAACCTGTGGTCGATTTTACCGCGCTTCGCGGGCCGCTATGTCTTAAGCAGGCACACCACAGAGGCCTCTATGGCTCAGATGAATCAGCGCCGTTCAGAATTCCTGGGGTTGCATGAACCCTATGCCGAAGCAACCTCTGGTTCATCCGGGCCGCGCCCGCCCGCAGAGCCCTTGGTGACGCGGGAGAAGGCTGGCGAATTGCTGCGCGCCGGCGCATCCCTGACCGTGATCGTCATGTTGATGGCGGTCATCGTCACCGCCATCCACTGAGCTTGTCACGATAGCGGGCAGGCCGCCGCATACGCAGCGCGTCTCGCGCCCATTCGGTCACGCCCGTTCGGTCACGCATCGCAACACTACCTCACCCCCCCGCAAGGAATCGCGCGTTAGAGTCGGTCCACTCATTCGGAACCGATCATGCTCAAGCCGCTTTTCCTCCGCCTGCATCGCTGGGTGGCGCTGGCCTTCGCGTTGCCGCTTCTGGTCGTCATCGGCACCGGGCTCATCCTGGCCGTGGAGCCCGCCCTCAAGGCGCGAACCCCTGACGGCACTGTGACGCTGGAACGGCTGGAAGCGGTGATCGCCGCCGCCGGGCCCGCCGCGCGCAATGGCGCGCTGGCCATCCAGGGCTATGCCGGCACGGCCAGCATCGGCGCCCGCGGTGCCGCGACGACCTATGACCTCGCCACCGCCATCGCGGTAGAACCTTCCGCCCTGCCCGGCTTCTTCCGCACCATGCGGGTGATGCATGAGACGCTGCTGCTCGATCTCGGCTGGCTGGTCACGGCCAGCACGATCGCGCTCGTGGCGCTGGCGCCGCTGGGCCTGCTGCTGGGCTGGCCGAAGCTCCGCAACACCATCGGCGGGTGGCATCGCCTGGCCGGCTGGGGGCTGCTGCCACTGCTGGTGGGCAGCCCGCTGACCGGCCTGGCGCTGGTCTATGGCATCACCTTCGCCACGCCCGTCCCAGCCCCCGCCGGCCCCGTGCCAGCGCTGGTGGAGGTGGTGCGGGCCGTGGCGGCGCGGCATGACCTGGATGGGCTGGACATGATCCGCTCGATGCGCGGCGGGGTGCTGGTGCGGGTGCTGGATGACAGCGGCACGGCGGCGGCCTATCGCGTCGCCCCCGACGGGTCGCTCATCGCGCAGCCCTCGAACTGGCCGCGCCTGCTGCATGAGGGAAATTGGGGCGGGCTCGCGGGCAGCGTGGCGAACCTGATCGCCGCCATCGCTCTGATGGGGCTGCTGGTGACGGGGATGATCCTCTGGGTGCGGCGGACGCTGTATCGCCGGCGGGCTGAAGCACAGCGTGCCGCCATGATCGCCGCCGGCGGGACAGACCGCCGCGCCCGCCGTGCCGGCGCGATGACCCCGGCTACGGCCCAAGCTACGGCTGGGGCTTCTCCCCCGGCAGGCTGATCCCCGTCAGCGCCTGCCAGACGCGGATGACGAAGCCATCATCCGCGCGGCCATGGCCCATGGCGCTGGCAGCCGTGAAAAGCTGCTGCGCCTGGGAGGCGAGGGGAACCGGGTGGTTCAGGCCGCGCGCCATCTCCGCGACCAGCCCCAGGTCCTTCACGAAGATATCGACGGCGCTGCGCGGCGCGTCGTCGCCGGTCAGCACGCGGGCCATCCGGTTCTCGAACATCCAGGAATTGCCCGCCGCACTCGTCACCACGTCATAGAGCTGTTGCGGATCGGCGCCGGCGCGGATGCCGAGCGCCATGGCTTCCGCCGCCACCGCGATATGCACGCCGGCCAGCAGCTGGTGCACCACCTTCACCGTGGCGCCGATGCCGGGCTCCGCCCCCAATTCCCAGACCTTGCCGGCGATCGCGTCCAGCACCGGCCGGGCGCGGGCGAAGGCGGCCGGGGTGCCGGAGGCCATGACCGTCATCTCCCCCGCCGCGGCCTTCACCGCGCCGCCGGAGACCGGGGCATCGAGGTAGAGCAGCCCCGCCGCTTCCGCCCGCGCGGCCAGCCGCTTCGCATCCGCCGGCGCCATGGTGGCGGAGGAGATGATGACGCCGCCCGGCGCCATCCGCGCCACGCAGCCTTCCGGCCCGAACAGCGCGGCTTCGGTCTGCGCGGCGTTCACCACCAGCAGCAGCACGGCTTCCGTCCCCTCCGGCAGCCCGGCGGCGCTAGCCGCTGTGCCGCCGCCGGCCGCGGCGAATTCCGCCCGCGCGGCTTCCCGCATGTCGCAGCCCGTGGTCGAGAGTCCCGCGCGGAGGCAGGAAAGGGCCGCCCCCATCCCCATGGCCCCGAGGCCGATCACGCCCACCCGCATTGCCGCTGCACTCCCTGTATTCCGCCAAGCCTGGGCTTTGCCCCAGGCTGGCCAAGCCGAGCGATCAGCGCAAGGCGAGCCGCGCGATCTGGATCACGGCGGAGAGCACCACCACCACCATCAGGATGCGGCTGAGCGTGTTCATCGAGGGCATGGAGCGCAGGTAGGAAGCCGCGCGCCGGTTATGAAGGGGCAACGATGCCGCGCAGCAGCGCCTTCAGCGCCGGGGCGGCTTCGGCGTGGCGGTCCAGCAGCGCCGCCTCATGCGCCCGCGCGGCGGGGATCAGCCGGGCGGCCAGCGCCTCCCCGGCCGGGGTCAGGCGGATGCGGGTCTGCCGGCCTTCGCGCAGGCGCTGCACCAGCCCCTCCGCCACCATCCGGTCGAGCAGCTTCGACATGGTGGGCTGCTGCATCAGGCAGGCCTCGGCCAGCGGCCCGACCGTTTCCCCCTGCTCCGCGCCCGCCAGCGTCGCCACCACTCGCCACACCGGTACCGGCACGCCGAGCGCCTTGAGCTGGGCATGAAAGCCGGACGACGCGGCATGCGAGGCCCGCGCCAGCAGCGCCAGCAGGTAGTCCTCGACGAAGCGGGGCGTCTGGTCCATGACGTCCAATATATGACTTTTCATATTTCTCTGACCAGGGCTATCCTTCCCCTGGAGTGAGGGAGACCAGCTTTTGCGCGACGACCGCATCGAGCCCCAATGGATCGACGCCTTCGAGGCCGTTCTCCGCCTCTGCAAGGCGCAGCCCGGGGAGACCGTCTGCCTGCTGGCGGAATCCCAGTCCCGCGAACTGAACATCGCGTTGGCCGAACTCGCCGCGCACCGGCTGGGCTGCCGGCCCTTTCGCCTGGTGGTGCCGACGCCGCCGCAGACCGCGCCGGTGCCGGTGCGCTCCACCGGGGCGTCCCGCGCCTTGCGCGGGCATCCTTCCGTACTGGCGGCGCTGAAAGCATCGTCCCTCATCCTCGATCTGACGCTGGAGGGGCTGCTGCACGCGCCGGAGTTGAAGGAAGTCCTCGCCTCGGGCGCGCGCGTGATGATGATCAGCGACGAACATCCGGAGGTGCTGGAACGCCTGGTGCCGCGCGCCGAGGACGAAGCCGCGGTGAAGGCCGCGGTGAAGCGCGCCCGCGCAGCGCGGCGGATGACGGTGACGAGTGCGGCGGGCACTGACCTCAGCGTGGATATGCAGGGTGCTGCGACGGCCGGCGTCTGGGGCTGGACGGACCGGCCCGGCACCGTCGCGCATTGGCCGGCCGGCGTCGTCGTCTCCTTCCCCCGCGCGAAGACCGTGAACGGCACGCTGGTGCTGGCGCCCGGCGACGTGAACCTGACCTTCAAGCGCTACATCGAAAGCCCCGTGCGGCTGACCCTGGTGGACGACCACATCACGGCCATCGAGGGCGCCGGCCTCGATGCCCTGATGATGCGGGACTACCTGGCCGCCTGGGGCGACAAGGCGGCCTATGCCGTCAGCCATGTCGGCTGGGGCATGAACCCCCGCGCGCGGCGGGAAGCGCTGCTGTTCGGCGACAAGCGCGACCTGAACGGCACGGAATTGCGCGCGGCGCCCGGCAATTTCCTGTTCTCCACCGGGGCCAATGAATTCGCCGGGCGATATACCGAGGGGCATTTCGACATCCCCGTCTTCGGCTGCACCATCGCGCTGGATGGAGAGCCCGTGGTCCTCGAAGGGAAGCTGGTCTGATGAGCATCGTCCTGCTGCATGGCATCGGTGGGCCGTCCTGGCGCGACCCGTCTGGGGGAAATGGGATCCCCGGCGCGCTGGATTGGCCGTTTCCCGGCTTCTGCGGCACCGCCCCGCTGGCGGCGATGACCTTCCCGGCGCTGACGGCGGCGCTGCTCGCGGCGCTGGATGCGAAGGGCATCGGCAAGGCGACACTGGTCGGCCATTCCATGGGCGGGATGGTGGCGCAGGATTTCGTCGCGACGCACCCCGGCCGCGTCGCGAAGCTGGTGCTGTACGGCACCACGCCGGCCTTCGGCGGGCGCGACCCGTCCTTCGCGGAGGCGTTTCTCAAGGCGCGGCTCGGGCCGCTCGACAACGCCACGATGCAGGACGCAGCGCCCGCGATGCTGGAAGGCATGTTCCCGGCGGATGCGGATGCCGAGGCCATGCCGAAGGCGCTGGCCGCGCTGCGGGCGGTGCCGGAGGCCGTGTATCGGGACACGCTGCGTTGCCTCACCACCTTCGACCGGCGCGCGGAGATGGCGCGGATCGCCGTGCCCACCGTGCTGATCGCGGGCGAGGCCGACCAGGCCGCGCCGCTGAAGACAATGCAGCGCATGGCGGAGACCATTCCCGGCGCGCGGATCATCGTCATCCCCGGCGCCGGCCACCTCATCCACCTGGAAAAGCCCGCCGCCTTCGCCGCGGCGCTGCGTGACGCGCTGGAGGCCTGACGCATGGACGCCCTTCCCTTCACCAACACCGACCCCGCGATCTTCGATGCGGACGCCTTCCGGCTGACGCCGCTGGAACGCGAATTGACCGCCAAGGCGCGGGATTTCGGCGCCCGCGTGCTGGCCCCGCGCGCGCATCGCTGGGACCAGGAAGCCAGCTTCCCCACCGACAACTACCGCGACATGCACCGCGAAGGGCTGCTCGGCATCTGCATCCCGAAGCAGGAAGGCGGCATCGGCGCCGATTTCCGCGCCTATTGCATGACGGCAGCCGAACTCGGCCGCTATTGCGGCGCGACGGCGCTGACCTGGAACATGCATGTCTGCTCCACCTTGTGGACCGGCGCGCTGACCGAGGATCTGGAGATGGAGGAGGCCGTGCGCGCGACGCATCGCCGCCGCCGGCAGGTGCATTACGATCGCATCCTGCAGGATGGCGCGATCTATTCGCAGCCCTTCTCCGAAGGCGGTGCGGCCGCCGCCGGGACCATCGCCTTCGGCACCACGGCGAAGCGCGTCGACGGTGGCTTCCTCATCAACGGCAAGAAGATTTTTGCCAGTCTCGCGGGCCATGCGAACTACTACGGCGTGCTGTGCACGGAGCTGCATGACGGTGAGAAACTGTCGCGGCGGGATACGCTCTATCTCGGCGTGCCGGCCACCGCGCCGGGTGTCAGCGTGGAAGGGGATTGGGATCCGCTCGGCATGCGCGGCACCGTCTCCCGCAACCTTCTGTTCAAGGATGTCTTCGTGGCGGAGGATGCGGCGCTGATGCCGCCGGGCCTGTACTTCCAGGCGGCGACGCGCTGGCCGCACATGTTCATGACGCTGTCGCCCACCTATATGGGCATCGCGCAGGCCGCCTATGATTTCACGGTGAAGTATCTGCGCGGCGAAGTGCCGGGCACGCCGCCGGTGAAGCGGCGCATGTATCCCACCAAGCAGATCGCCGTCGCGCAGATGCGGATCATGCTGGAACAGACCAAGGCGCTGTGGTTCCAGGCCATCACCGATGCGCGGCCCGATCCCAGCAAGGAACAGATGCTGCGCGCGCTGGCCGCGCAATACACGGTGATGGAGAATGCGAACGCGCTCTCGGCGCTCGCCATCCGCACCTGTGGCGGACAGTCGATGCTGAAGACGTTGCCGCTCGAACGCTTGTACCGGGACAGCCGCTGCGGCGCGCTGATGCTGCCCTGGACGGCGGAGCTCTGCCTCGATCGGCTCGGCCGCGACGCGCTGTATGAAAAGGGCGAGACCGACGCATGATCGGCCGCTGGCTCGACGCCCATGCGGACCACACGCCGCACCGCGTGGCGTTGCGCTTCGGCGAGGCGGCGCTCAGCTACGCCGCGCTGAACGCGCAGGTGCTGGCGGCGGCGGCGGCGCTGGCGGCGCGCGGCGTCGGGCGCGGGGACCGCGTGGGCTTTGTCGGCCACAACCACCCCGCGCAGATCGTCACGCTGTTCGCGCTCGCCCGGCTTGGCGCGATGCAGGTGCCGCTGAACTGGCGCCTGGCCGCGCCGGAATGGCGATTCATCCTGGAAGACGCCGGCGCGCGGCTGCTGCTGGCGACACCGGACTTTCTCCTCCCCGCCGAGGCCGCGGCACCGCCGGGCTGCGCTGTGGTCGATGCGACGGCACTGCACGGCGGCACACCACCCGATGCTGCGGGGCAGGAGCATGACCCGCTGCTGCTGGTCTATACCAGCGGCACCACAGGACGGCCGAAGGGCGCAGTGCTGGACCAGCGTGCGCTGCTGTTCAACGCGCTGAATGCGACGCATGGCTTCGGGTTGACGGCGGCGGACCGCGTGCTGACGGTGCTGCCGCTGTTCCATGTCGGCGGGCTCAATATCCAGACCACGCCGGCGCTCCATGCCGGTGCCGAGGTGATCCTGCATCCCCGCTTCGACGCGGACGCCTTCTTCGACACGGTGGAGCGCGAGCGGCCGACGCTGAGCCTGCTGGTGCCCGCGGTGATGCAGGCGCTGGTCACGCATCCCCGCTGGGCGGGGTCGGACCTGTCATCGCTGCGCGCCGTCGGCGCCGGGTCCTCCGATGTGCCGCTGCCGTTGATCGAGGCGTTTCATCAGCGCGGCGTGCCGGTGCAGCAGGTCTATGGATCGACCGAAACCTGCCCCATCGCCATCCTGCAACGGCGCGATGAAGCGCTGGCCGCGCCGGGGTCCATCGGCCGTCCCGCGCTGCATGTCGAAGCCCGATTGCGGGACAACGAAATTCAGCTTCGCGCGCCGTCCGTCCTCCGGGGCTATTGGGGCCGGGATGATGCGCTGCTGGATGGTGGCTGGTTCGCCACCGGCGATGCCGGGCGCATCGATGCGGAAGGGCGCTGGTGGTTCACCGACCGGCTGAAGCACCTCATCATCTCCGGCGGCGAGAACATCAGCCCCGCCGAAGTGGAACGCGTCTTGGCCAGCGCGCCCGGCGTGCGCGAAGGCGCGGTGGTGGGCCGCGCCGATCCCCGCTGGGGGGAAGTGCCGGTCGCGGTGGTGGTGCCGGGGGATGGCTTCGATGCCGCGCGCATCCTGGCGCACTTCGAAGGGCGCCTCGCCCGCTTCAAGCATCCCCGGGCCGTGGTGGCGGTGCAGGCCCTGCCCCGCACCGCGCTCGGCAAGGTGGAAGTTGCGCGGCTGCGGGAGATGGTCAGGCCGTGACGGACACCCGCCAGGTGAAGCGCCGCGTCTCCCCTGGCGGCAGCATCTCGATCCCCGGCTTCGACCAGATGTCCACGTCATAGCCGGCGATATCGGCATGCCCCGCCCAGGGCTCGATGCAGAGGAAATCGGCCCCCGGCTTCATCCACAGCCCCAATTGCCCGAAGCCCTGCCACGCGATCTCGAGCCCCGGCGCGCCGGGTGCGGAATAGCGGAGATGCCGGCTGGCCAGGTTCAACAGGATCATCGCGGAAGGGCGGAACATCTCCTCCCGCAGTCCCAGTGTGCGGCCATGGGTCGGCAGGGGGTGCGGTGTCTGGTCGATCAGCCCATCGGCATCGATGCGAAACACCGGGCCGGCTTCCTCCTGCTCGAAATCGATGCGGTGCGCCAGCTTGCCGGCGCCGCCGGGCAGCGGCCAGCGGAAGGCCGGATGCGCGCCGATGGAAAAGGGCAGCGTGCTCTCACCGGGGTTGGTCACGCTGAAGGTGGTGGCGAGCGAGGCGCCATGCAGGGCGTAGGTGATTTCGAGCCGAAACGGGAAGGGGTAGATCGCCCGCGTCGCCGCGCTGTCCACCAGCAGGAAGCGGCAACTCGCGGCGTCCTGGTCCACCAGGTCGAAGCGGCTGTCGCGGGCGAAGCCGTGCTGGCCCATGGGGTAGCTATCCGCGCCGATACGCAGCGTATCGCCCTTCACCCGCCCGACGATGGGAAACAGGATGGGCGAGTGCCGCGGCCATTCCGGCCCGGCCTGCCAGAGCAATTCGCGGCCCTTCTCATCCTTCAGGCTGCACAGCTCCGCGCCCTCGGCCTTCACCTCCGCGCTGAGGCGGGCGGTGGAAAGGCGCGCCCGGTCCGGCTTGCCGCCCTGTGTCGTGCTCATGGCAGGCGCCCGGCCTCCCGCCGCTGGTCATGCGCGCGGGCGTGCAGCAGGGCCAGCGCGTGCAAATCCTCCGGCACCCCGGCGGCGCGGGCGGCCGCCATCAGGAAGCCGAGGATATGTTCCGCCTCCGTCCGCCCACCCGCTTCGAGGTCCCGCAGCATGGAGGCGGTGTAGGCGCTGGCGGGATCGGAGAACATGGCGCGATACCTGTCCATGAAGGCAGGCGTCATCGGGTAGCCCTGTGCCGCGGCAATGGCGGCGTTGCGTTCCAGCAGCGCCAGCAGAAATCCCCGGCCGCCAGCGCGGATGATCTCCCCCACACTGGCGCGCATCAGCACGGAGCCGGCGGCGACGGTGCCGAGATGGACCAGCTTTTCCCACATTCGGTGGCGGATATCCGGCACCGCTTCCGCCACCAGCCCCGGCGCACTGCCGAGGGCGGCGGCGAAGGCGGCGGCCTTGCCCGCCATGCCGCCATCCTGCTCGCCGAAGGTCAGCCAGTGCCAGTCGTTCAGGTGCTTGACCGTGCCATCCGCCAGCAGGGTGGCGGCGCATCTGGCCAGGCCCCCCCAGACCCGCGCCGCACCGAAGGCGGCGTTCAGCCGGTCCAGGTGCGAAAGCCCGTTCAGCACCGGCAGCACGTGGGCGCCGGCGTCCACCGCCGGGCGGATGGCCTCGATCGCCGCATCCAGGTCATAGGCCTTGCAGGACAGCAGCACGACATCGAAGCCCGGCCCGGCCTGGGACACTGTCACCACGGGACAGTCGAGGTCGCCATGGGTGCTGCGGATGCGCAGCCCATCCCGCGCCAGGGCGGCGGCGCGCGCGGGGCGGACCAGGAAGCTGACCGCCAGCCCCCGCTGCATTGCCCTGCCGCCGAAATACCCCCCGAGCGCGCCCGCGCCGAGCACCAGCATCCGCATCGTCATCCAGTTCCCATCCCCATCCCGTCGCGCGAGCATCCCCAAAGGGCGCCGCCTGTCCAGTGCGGGCCGTCACCGACCGAAACCTTCGGGGTGCGATCCCGACATAGGCGCGTTACAAGGATAGCCCAGGATCGGGATATCATGCGCCGTATCGCCATTTTCCTCATCGTCCTCGTGGGTCTCGGCGGCGCTGCCGCCTGGTGGTCCGGCATGCCGGCCGCCGCGCCGGCCTGGCTGCCGGCATGGGTGCCCCAATGGGCACTGGGCACTGGCGCGGAGGGCCCGCGGCTGCGGCTGGCGGAGGTGGATCGCGGCGCCGTCACCGCCGTGGTGGCCGCGACCGGCACGGTGAACCCGGTGCTGTCGGTGCTGGTGGGCAGCCAGCTTTCCGGCCAGATCCGGGAACTCAACGCGGATTTCAACACTCGCGTGCGGGCCGGCGAGCAGATGGCCAAGCTCGATACCCGCACGATCGAGGCGCGGCAGGCCGCGGCGGTGGCCGATGTGCAATCCGCCATCGCCGCCATCGCCGTCGCCCGGGCCCAGGCCGAGAAGGCGCAAGCGGACAGCGCCTCCGCCCGCGCGCAATTGCTGTCCGCCCGGGCGCGGGTGGACAGCGCCGATGCCCAGCTGCGCGACGCGGACCAGGAACTGCGCCGCGCGATCGAACTGCGCCAGCGCGGCGTGAATGCCGAACGCGACCTGTCCCGCGCGCAATTCGCCATGGAAAGGCTGCGCGCGGACCTCGCCTCCGCCCGCGGCGCCGCGACCCAGCAGGAAGCCGCGATCCTTGGCGCGGAAGCCGCCCAGCGCACCGCGGCCGCGCAGGTCACGGCGGCGGAAGCGGCGCAATTGCAGAAGGCGGCGCTGCTGCAACAGGTGGAAGTGGACCTGGCCAATGCGACGATCCGCGCGCCCATCGATGGCGTCGTCATCTCCCGCAACGTCGATCTCGGCCAGACCGTCGCCGCCAGCCTGCAGGCACCGATCCTGTTCATGGTGGCGGCCAATCTGAACGAGATGGAGGTCTGGGCGACGGTCGATGAAAGCGACATCGGCCGCATCACCGCGGGGCAGGAAGTGAGCTTCACCGTCGCCGCGCATCCCGGCGTGAACCTGCGCGGCACGGTGAAGGAAATCCGCCTGTCGGCGACGACGGTGCAGAATGTGGTGACCTATACCGTCGTCGTCACGGCGCAGAATGCCGGCGGGCGGATGCTGCCGGGCATGACAGCGACGCTCCGCATCATCACGGATTCCCGGCCGGAAGCGATTCGCGTGCCGAATGCCGCGCTGCGCTGGCGCCCGGCCGGCGCCGCGGCGGAAAGCGCGCCGGGCGGCGGCCAGGGTGGCGGCCCGATCGAACAGGCGCTGCGGGAAATGACGGACCTGACAGCGGGCCAACGCGCCGAGATCGCCGCCGCCCAGCAGGAATTGCGGGACCGCATGGCCGCCCTGCCACAGGATGCGGAGGCGCGGCGCCAGCAGGCCCAGGCGGCACGGCAACGCATCTTCGCCCGCTTCAACGCCATCCTCACCCCCGAACAGCGCGCCCGCCTGGCCGCGCTGCGCGCCGGTGGCGGGCGGCAGAACGGCACGCCGGGCACGGTGTGGGTGTTGGATTCCGAAGGCGCCGCGCCACGCTCCGTTGCCATCCGCGCGGGGCTGACAGATGGCACGCTGACCGAGGTGCTGACAGGGCTGGAGCAGGGGGTGCAGGTGGTGGTCGGGACCGAACGCGCCACCGCCGCCGCCGCGCCCCGCCCCGCCGCCACCGGGCCGAGGCCCTTCTGATGGCCGAAGCGCCGGTCCAGCCGCCCCTGGTGGAGACCACCGGGCTGACCCGGCTCTACCCCGCCGGGGAAGGCGTGGTGGCGGCGTTGCAGGATGTTTCCGTCTCGATCCCCGCAGGCGCCTTCGTGGCGGCGATGGGCCCCTCCGGGTCCGGCAAATCCACCTTCCTGAACCTGATCGGCTGCCTCGACCGGCCGACGCGGGGCACCTATTGCCTGGCGGGGGAGGATACGGCCTCGCTCTCCCCGGACCGGCTGGCGGAATTGCGGTCCCGTCGCCTCGGCTTCGTGTTCCAGTCCTTCAACCTGCTGCCGCGCATCGATGCGCTGGCCAATGTCGAATTGCCGATGGTCTATCGCGGCATCCCCCGAAAACTGCGGCGGGAACGCGCGGCGCAATCGCTGGCGCTGGTCGGCCTTGGGGACCGCATGAGCCACCGGCCGACGCAGCTTTCCGGCGGCCAGCAGCAGCGCGTGGCGATCGCCCGCGCCCTGGTGAACGGGCCGGACCTGCTGCTGGCGGATGAACCGACGGGGGCGCTCGATAGCTGGACCGGGCTTGAGATCATGTCGCTGTTCCAGGGGCTGAACCGCGCCGGCGTCGCCATCATGATGGTGACGCATGATGCGGAAGTGGCGCGCTTCGCCACCCGCACGCTGCGCTTTCGCGATGGGCGGCTCGTCTCCGATGTCACGCAGGTGCCGCGGGATGCGGCGCAGGCGCTGCTCGATTTGCAGTCCGACGCGCCGCGGGATCGCGTCGCGTGAGCGGGGGGCGGCGATGAACGCGCCCGTCAAGCCGCTTGTGGCGGAAGCGGGCAGCACCGCCGCCGCGCGCACCCTGCCGCCGCTGCCGCCGATGCGGGCGGGCATGGACCCGTGGGAGGCGCTGCGCAGCGCGCTGTCCGCGCTCGCCGCCAACAAGCTCCGCGCGATGCTGACCGCACTCGGCATCTTCATCGGCGTCGCCGCCGTCATCGCCACCGTGGCGGTTGGCGCCGGGGCGCGCGAACAGGTGCTGGCGCAGATCCGCTCGCTCGGGTCGAACCTGCTGCTGGTGCTGCCGGGCAGCGTCAATGTCGGCGGCGTAAGGCTCGGCACCGGCGGGCGGCAGAACATGACCTGGGACGATGTCCGCGCCATCGAGCGCGACATCCCCGCCGTCGAAGTCGCCGCCGGGTCCATCCGCAGCACGCAGCAGGTGGTGTCGGGGAACCAGAACTGGTCCACTGCCGTCTATGGCGTCGATCCCGAATACCTGATCGCGCATGATTGGGTGGTGACGGAAGGCCGCGCCTTCTCGGCGGAGGAAGCCGCGGGCGGGCGCAAGGTGATCCTGATCGGCGCGACCGTCGCCGAATCCCTGTTCGGGGAGGATAATCCGGTGGGGCGCGAAATCCGCGTCCGCGCCACGCCCTTCGAGATCATTGGCGTGCTCGGCCGCAAGGGGCAGAGCCCGGTCGGCACGGACCAGGACGACGTGGTGATGATGCCCTTCTGGACCGCGCGGCGCAGCGTGATGGGCGCCTCCCGCGCCTGGTTCCGCGCCGTCAACGTCATCAGCGTGAAGGTGCATGAGGGGGAGGATCTGAAGGCGGCGGAGGATTCGCTCCGCGCCCTGTTCCGCCAGCGCCACCGCGTGGCGGCGAATGAGCAGGACAGCGTGCAGATCCGCAACCTCGCCGAGATCGCGGCGACGCGGGATGCCTCCGCGCGAACACTGTCCACCCTGCTCGCCGCCGTCGCCGCCGTGTCCCTGCTGGTGGGCGGCATCGGCGTGATGAACATCATGCTGGTCAGCGTGACGGAACGGACGCGGGAGATCGGGCTGCGGCTGGCGATCGGGGCGCGGCGGCGGGACATCCTGCTGCAATTCCTGCTGGAAGCGGTGATGCTGGCGCTGCTGGGCGGCGCGGCGGGGGTGGCCGTCGGCATCGGGATTTCCCACGCCATGGCGGAACTCGCGGGCTGGCCAGTGCTGGTGCAGTGGGATGCCGTCGCGCTGGCGGTCGCGGTCTCCGGCCTCACCGGCCTGTTCTTCGGCTTCTGGCCCGCCCGCCGCGCCGCGCAGCTCGACCCGATCCAGGCGCTGCGGACGGAATAGCGCCGCGGCACCGACTCGCTTGAGACTCCGCCGAATGTTCTGTATTTGTTCTTCTCCCTGATGGAGGAGACGGCATGGCGGTCGCGGCGATCCTTGCGGGACCCACGGATTTCGCGGGCTGGCGGCAGGCGGCGCGGGGGCTGATCGGCGCGGGTATGCCGCCGGAGCAGGTGGAATGGCGCGTCGCCGGGGGCCAGGCCGGGCTGTTCGGCCAGACCGTGGCACCGGAAGCGGAGGCTCCAAAAGCCCCGGGGCAGTTCCGCGTCCCGCGCGGCTTCGTCGAAAGGGCGGAGGTGGTGATCCGGCACCGGGACGCCGAACGATTCGCCCTGCTCTACGCCGTGCTGTGGCGGCTGACGCATGGCGAAGGCGGGCTGCTGGACGTGGCGACGGACCCCGCCGTGGTCCGGCTGGATGCGATGGTGAAGGCGGTGCGGCGGGATGCCCACAAGATGCACGCCTTCCTCCGCTTCCGGCAGGTGGAGGCGGAGGAGGGCACGCGCCATGTCGCCTGGTTCGAACCGGATCATCACATCGAGGAGGCGGAGGCCGAATTCTTCGTCCGCCGCTTCGCCAGCCTGCGCTGGACCATCGTCACCCCGCGCCGCACCGTCGCCTGGGATGGTCAGGCGCTGTCCTTCGCCCCCGGCGGCAGCCCGGCCGATGTGCCGCCGGATGATGCGGTGGAGCCCCTGTGGCGCGCCTATTATGCCGCCATCTTCAACCCCGCCCGGGTGAAGCCAGACGCAATGCGGGCGGAGATGCCCCGCAAATACTGGCGCAACATGCCGGAGACCTTCGAGATTCCGCGCCTGCTGGCGGAAGCGCCGAAGCGCGTGGCGGCGATGGCGGCGCGGGGCGGCACCGCGCCCAATCCGCGCCCGCAAAAGCCCCTGCACCTGGCGCCGCCGGTCGAGGCGGCCAGCCTGGCCGCGCTGCACCGATCCCTGCTGGACCAGGGCGCGCTGCCGGAATGGGCGGCGCGGGCGACACAGCCGGTCTTCGGCGAAGGCCCGCCCGGCGCGGCACTGTTCTTCGTCGGCGAACAGCCGGGCGATGAGGAGGACATCCAGGGCCGCCCCTTCGTCGGCCCGGCCGGGCGACTGCTGGACCGGGCGCTGGCAGCGGCGGGGCTCGACCGGGGCGCGGCCTATCTCACCAATGCCGTGAAGCATTTCCGCTTCACGAACGATGGCCGGCGCCGCCTGCACCAGACGCCGGATGCAGGCGACATCGCCTTCTACCGCCCCTTTCTGCTGCGGGAGGTGGCCTTGGTGGCCCCGTGTCGCATCATCGCGCTGGGGGCCACGGCCTTGCAGGCGCTGACGGGGAAGAAGCTGCCGGTGATGAAGACGCGCGGCACCATCGTCGCGGCGGTGGGCGGGCAGGAGGTCTTCGCCACCATCCACCCGAGCTACCTGCTGCGACTGCCGAGCGAGGACGGCCAGGCGCGGGAATTCGAGCGTTTCGTCGCCGATCTCCGCGCCGCCGCTCCCTCCCCCGCGCTCGCGGGGGAGGGCCGGGGTGGGGGAAGCACGCTGCCCGCTACACCGCCCGGCTAGGGTCGGCGTGGATGAACTCGGCGATATCGGCCCCGCGGGTGATCCAGAGATCCCCCGCGCGGTCGCGGATGTGCCGCAGCGCGCGGGCCAGGTGCCGGCGGCGGAAGGGCTGGCCGATGATGT
Organism: Acetobacteraceae bacterium; assembly: GCA_947478535.1. Next base: position 20,239 of record CANJXD010000002.1, on the reverse strand, counting down.
TGGTGTGCAGCGCGACGCCGAAGGCCAGCGCCACGCCATCCGCCGCATCCGCCACCAGCTGGTCCACCTGGTCGATGATCATGTCCGCGAATTCGGCGGCGCCGACATGCCGGCCCATGATCGCCGCGCTGTCATTCACCTCCTGCGAATAGGGCAGGGACAGCAGCGGGCCGGATGCGGTTTGCAGCCAGAAGGGCTGGTCATCCGCGCACCAGTCCATGACGTAGCGATACCCCGACTGCACCAGCAATTCCGGCGTCCGTTCCGTCTCCGACAGCCAGGGGCCGAGCCAGCCCGGCGGCGGGCGCCCTTCAGCCTGCGAGATACGTTGCGTGGCCTCGGCGATCAGCGCGCGTTCCGCGGCTTCGTCGAGCCCGGCCTGGGCCTCGGAGTTGGTGCGTCCGTGGCAGGAGATCTCGTGCCCCAGGGTGCGGCAGGCGGCGAGGAAATCCGGCGCGTGGTCCTGCACTTCGCTGTTCAGCAGGATGGTCAGCGGAATCCCGGCCGCCTCGAAATCCCGCAGCAGGCGCCAGGCGCCGACGCGCATGCCGTAGTCCCGCCAGGAGGCGTTGAGCACATCGGGCTTCGTCATGCCGGGGACGAGGTCCTCCACCAGCCCCTCGCCGAAGGCATACTGTTCGACATTGAGCGCGAAGAACACCGCGACGCCCTTGCCGCCGGGCCAGCGGAAGCGGGGGCGGTCCTCGATGGAGCGGTAGGCGAAGCGGCCATGTGTTTTCAGCATCGCGCGGTCCTTCAGCCCAGCCGGGGAAACAGCGGCTTCAGCCGCTCATAGGTCTCGCGCCACAGCGGATACACCGCGTCATAGCGTGCCACCCAGGCGGGATCGGGCTCGATCGTCGCGGCGGGGCGCACGAAACGGTCGATCGCCGACCAATCCGCGAAGGCGCCGATGCCGACACCGGCGCAATAGGCGGCACCGAGGCAGGAGCCGGGATGGCCATGCAGCAGGTGCACGGGATGGCCGAGCACGCTGGCGGCGATCCGCATCCAAAGCCCGCTGGCCGCACCGCCATCGCTGGCGATGACGCGCGTGACGGGGTGGCCAAGCTCGGACAGCACCTCCGCGTGATGGCGGAAGCCGAAGCACACGGCCTCCAGCGCCGCGCGCCAGACATGCGCCATGCCGTGATGCAGGCCGAGGCCGACCAGCGTACCGCGCGCATGCGGATCATGCAGCGGCGTCTTCTCGCCAAGGAAATAGGGCAGCAGCAGCAGCCCTTCCGCCCCCGCCGGCACGGCTTCCGCGAGGGTGTCGAGGGCAGCATGGGAAAGCCCGCCGCCCCATTGCTGGACGATCCAGTTCAGCACGGCGCCAGAGGTCGCCATGCAGCCATTCGGCAGGAACAGGCCGGGGACCAGGTGATGGTCCAGGAACAGCCGGGGATCGGGGCTGGGCGTCGCGGTGGCGAGCAATATGTCCCCCGCGCCGCCGAATTTCACCAGCAGGTCCCCCGGCGCCGTGACCCCCGCGACGAAGGCGGAGGCCACATGGTCCGCGCAGCCCGCGACGACGGGCGTGCCAGCGGCGAGCCCCGTGGCCTGCGCCGCCTCGGCCGTGACCTGCCCCACCACCTGATGCGCGTCCCGCAGCGGCGGCAGGCACCTCGGGACAATGCCGGCGAGGGCGATGAGATCGGGCGCCGGCGCGGCGCCACCGATATCGAGGAAGCCGGCCTCCAGCGCCCAGTTGCGCTCAAGGCTCGCGGCGCCCGTCAGCCGGCGCGTGATCCAGTCATAGCTGCCGAGGATGGTGGCGATCCGCGCGAAATTCGCGGGCTCATGCCGCGCGAGCCAGCGCAGCTTCGGCGCGATGAGCTGCTGGTTGATGCCGTTGCCGGTGCGGCGGACGAAATCTGCCTCCGGCATGGCCGCGCGCATCGCCGCCACTTCGGCCACGGTGCGCGAATCGCTCTGCTGGATGCTCGGGCGGATCAGAGTGTCGTCGGCGTCGAGCAGCAGCAGCGCCGGCACCATGCCGGTCACGCCGATGGCGGCGATATCCCCCGCCGCGATGCCGGCCTGGCGCAGCAGATCGGGGATGAGGGCGCAGAGATTCCCCCACCATTCCGCGGGATCTTCCTCCGCCCATCCCGGATGCGGGCTGCGCAGCGCCACGGGGCGGGAGGCCAGCGCGAGGGTGCGCCCATCGCTGTCCACCAGGATGCCGATAGTGGAGGTGGTGCCGATATCGAGGCCGAGGAGGATCGCCACGCGCGCGCCCCTCAGCGCAACTGCCGCACGCGGTCCATGAAGCGGGCGACGCGGGCCGCATCCACCTTGTTCCAGGTGTGGCCATCCACCTTGAAATGCGTGCCGATCACGCAGCCATCGGCGACGGCGAGGATGCGCTCGACATTGTCAATGTTGACGCCGGTATTGGCGAAGACCGGCACGCTGCCGGCCACGCGCCGCGCCGCCGCCAGGTCGGACCCATTCACCGCATCCCCGGTGATGCCGCCGGAGACGCAGACGACATCGGCGAGGGAGGAGAAGATCACGCTGCGGACGCGCTGTTCGACGCTGCGGGTATCCATCGCGCTGGCGAATTCGGCGTTCACGTTGAACAGCAGTTTCAGGTCCGGCCGCCCAAGCTGCGCGCGCAGCCGGAGTGCCCCCGCGCAATCCGGCTGCCACACCCCCATGTCGGAGGCATAGACGCCGGTGAAAACCTCGCGCGCAAAACTGGCGCCGGAAGCGACGGCGAGACCCACCGTGGCGACGGGGTCCCAGAGGTAGTTGACGCCGAAGGGCACCGTCAGGCGCGCCTTCACCTGCCCGATGATGAAGGCCATGGCGGCCAGGCTTTCGGGGGTGGCCTTCAGCAGATAGGGGCGGTCCCCTTCATTGCCGAACATGATGGCATCGACGCCACCGGCCTGCAGTGCCTCGATATCCTCGATGATGTCGGCGATCAGCCCTTCCATGCCGCGGGCCGTGTCATACAGCGGCGATCCCGGCAGCGGGCCGAGGTGCGCCATGGCGATGATGGTCTTTCGCGAGTCGAACAGGCCAGGGATCACGAGTTGTCCTTTCAGGACATGAAGACGCCGCCATTCACGTCGACGGCAAGACCGGTCATGAAGCGCGCGCCGTCGCCCATCAGGAAGACGACGACATCGGCCACATCCTCCGGCGTCTGGATGCGGCCAAGCGGCGTGAGGGAGACGTATTCGGCACGCACGGCGTCTTCCGTCATGCCGCGCAGCTGCGCTTCCCAGACCACTTCGCGTTCCTGCATGGAGGTCTTCACGAAGCCCGGGCAGACGCAGTTCACGCGGATGCCCTGCGGCGCCACCTCCCGCGCCAAGGCCTGGGTGAAGCCCGCGACGGCAAACTTGCTCGCGGAATAATGGGCCAGCAGCGGCGCGCCGACCTTGGCGGCGAGCGAGGCGGTGTTGACGATGACGCCGGCCGTGCCCGTCGCAAGGAAATGCCGCACCACGGCCTGGTCTGTAAGGAACACGCCCTTGGCGTTCACCGCCATGTTCGAATCCCATTCCGCTTCCGTCAGATCGACGACGCGCGCCATGGTGGAGATGCCGGCATTCGCCGCCGCGCCATCGAGGCCACCCAGCGCCGCCGCGGCCTGCGCCACCACCTCGCCGGTCATCGCGCCATCCGTGACATCGAGGCGGAAGGCGGCATGACCGCCCCCGGCCTCCCTGGCCACGGCTTCGGCGGCGGGCAGGCTGATATCGGTGACGGCGACGCGCGCGCCGGCCTTCGCCAAGGCCAGCACGATGGCCCGCCCGATGCCCGCGCCGGCCCCGGTGACGAGAATGCGCCGGCCCTGCAAGGTGCCCCCCACGATCGCGGCGGCCATTACAGCAGCGCCCATCGGCGATAGGCTGGGCCCGATTCGGCGAAAGATGCCTGTGACATGTCGATCCTGATCCGCAACGCCCATGTCCTCAGCTTCGATGCGCAGGACCGCGAATGGCCGGAAGCCGACATCCTGATCAAGCGAGGCCGCATCCTGGCCGTGGGCCCCGCGCTCTGTCCAGACCAACCGGTCGACCGGGTGATCGAAGCCCGCGGCATGTTGGCGATGCCGGGCCTGATCAACGCGCATTTCCATTCGCCCGGGAATTTCCTGCGCGGCATGGTCGATGGACTGCCGCTGGAAGTCTTCATGCTCTACGAGGTGCCGCCGCTGGCGCAGGGCGTGCCGGTGAAGCGGCTCAACTACGTCCGCACCATGCTCGGCGCGATCGAGATGCTGCGCCATGGCGTGACCAGCGTGATGGATGATGCCTTCCACGTCCCCGTCGCCTCCGCCGAGGGGATCGACGGCATCGCGGAGGCCTATGCGGATTGCGGCATCCGCGCGCGGCTGGCGATCGACCAGCCCAACATCATCGAATACGAGAAATTCCCCTTCCTGGCCGACCTGCTGCCGCCGGAGGTGAAGGCCGGCATGGCGGCGGCGCCGATCCAGCCGGCGGCGGAACTGCTGGCGCTCTATGACCACCTCATCACGCGCTGGGATGGCGCGGCGGGCGGGCGGATTGGCGCGGCGCTGTCCTGTTCCGCGCCGCAGCGGGTGACGCTGGACTATCTGCACGCGCTGTCGGCCCTGTCGGCGAAGCACGACCTGCCCTTCAACTGCCACATCCTGGAGACGAAGCTGCAGCGCGTGCTGGGGGAGGAGAAATACGGCAAATCCCTGGTCCGCCTGGTGCATGACCTCGGCGTGCTGGATGAGCGGATGGTGGTGATCCACGCCATCTGGATCGACGATGCGGACATGGCCTTGCTGGCGGCCTCCGGCGCGACGGTGGCGCATAACCCCATCTGCAACCTTCGCCTGGGCAGCGGTGTCATGCCCTTTCGCAAGCTGCGGGATGCCGGCGTGGCGCTGTGCATCGGCACGGATGAGGCGGTAGCGGATGATGCCGTGAACCCCTGGGCGGCGCTGAAGATGGCGGGGCTGATCCACACGCTGTCGGACCAGGATTACCACCGCTGGCCGAAGGCGCCGGAGATCCTGCGCTGCATGATGGAAGGCGGGGCGCGGGCGCTGCGCTGGCCGGATATCGGGCGCATTGAGGTGGGCGCCAAGGCCGATATCGCGCTGCTCGACCTCGATACCCTGCCCTTCACGCCGTTGAATGACCTGAAGTGCCAGCTGGTGTTCTGCGAACCCGCCGGCAGCGTTCGCATGACGATCGTCGACGGACGCGTGGTGTTCGAGGATGGCCGCGTCACCACGGTGGACGAAGCCGCCCTGCGCGCCGAGGCCCGCGCCCTGACCGCGGATTACCGCGAAGCCTTCGCCCCGGCGATCGAGGAAGCCCGGCGGCTGGAGCCCTTCTATCGGGCAATGTATCTCCGCGCGCAGGCCCGCGATGTGGGCCTGCGCCGCAACCTGACGCCGTAGCGGGCAAGGCGTGGGAAGTTTGCCCGGATCGTGGGCAGCACCGGTCTGGCCCCGCGATTCATGACGGAAATTTAGCGCGGGGCGACGGAACCGCTGGCTAGGCTTTCGGGGTGTCACAAGCCGGAAGCCAACCCCGCCCACCCCCACTGCGCGCCCTGTCGCCCGCGGTGACGGGATGGCTGATGGCCGGGCCGGCCGCGATCTTCCTGCTGGTGTTCTTCGTGCTGCCGGCGGCGCAGACGCTGTGGCTCGGCGTCGGTGCGCGGACCGAGGCCGGGGTGATGCAATACGGCCTGACCTTCGAGAATTACCGCCGCGCCTTCGCCACCGATCTCTACTGGCGCGTGCTGCTGCGGACGGTGCGGATGGCGACCGGGGCGGCGCTGGTGGCGGCGCTTGTCGGCTACCCCCTCGCCTGGGCCGTGGCGCGCGGCAGGCCCTGGGTTTCCCGGACCGTGACGCTGGTGCTGGTGACGCCGCTGCTGGTCAATGTCGTTGTCCGTTCCTATGGCTGGTCCGCCATCCTGTCCCGCAGCGGGCTGATCGCCTGGGCCGCGCAGGGGCTGGGGATTTCGGAGGACCCGCCGGCGCTGCTCTATACGGAATGGGCGGTGCTGATCGCCTCCGTGCATGTCTTCCTGCCCTTCATGGTGCTGCCGCTGGCGGGCGCCATCGCACGCATTCCGGACTCCGCCGAACAGGCCGCCACCATCGCCGGCGCCGGCCCGGCGCGGCGCTTCCTCCGCATCACCCTGCCGCTCAGCCTGCCGGGGCTCGCGGTCGGACTGCCGCTGGTCTTCTCGCTGACAGCGGCGGCCTACGTCACGCCGCAGATCCTCGGCGGCAATTTCGCGCCGCTGCTCGGCACGCTGATCGAACAGCAGGTGCTGACGCTGCATGACTGGCCCTTCGGCGCGGCCCTATCGTCTCTCCTTGTGGCCATGGTGCTGGCGGTGAACCTCATCTTCATCGGCGTCGTGGGCCGGCGGTTGAAGCGCTGGACGGCGGGGGCGGCATGACCGAAGGGCGGCTTCCCTGGCCGATCGCGACCCTTGTCGCGCTGCTGCTGCTGATCATCGTGGCCCCGCTCGCGGTGCCGATCGCGATGTCGATTTCCGACACGCCCTACATCACCTTCCCGCCCGAGGGCTTCACCCTCGAATGGTACGGCAACATCCTGTCGGACCCGGATGCGCAGGCGGCGCTGGTGGTCTCGCTCAAGATCGCCTTCGTCTCGACGCTCGCGGCCCTCCTCCTCGGCATTCCCTGTTCGATGGCGCTGGCACGGCGGGATTTTCCGGGGCGGTCGCTGGTGCTCGGCCTGGTGCTGGGGCCGCTGGTAGTGCCGCTGATCGTCACTGGCGTCGGGCTGTTGCAGTTCTTCTCGGCGCTGGGGATGCGCGGCGCCTTCCTGCAACTCTGCCTCGGCCATACCGTGGTCTGCCTGCCCTATGTCATCCGCTCCGTCTCTGGCGCGCTCGCCACCGCGGACCCGACCCTGGAAGACGCGGCACGAGTGCTGGGCGCCGGGCCGCTCCGGATCTTCACGCGCGTGATCTGGCCGCAGATCAGGCCGGGCGTCGCGGCGGGGGGCATCTTCGCCTTCATCGTCTCCTTCGACGATTTCGCGATTTCCATGTGGCTGTCGGATGCCCGCAGCTTCCCGCTGCCACTTTACCTCTACGCCGCGATCCAGCGCTTCTTCGACCCCTCCATCGCCGCGCTGTCCGCGCTGATGGTTCTGTTTGCGCTCGCCCTCGTGCTGGTGATCGAGAAAGGCCTCGGCATCGGTGTGCGGCGCATCGCCGGATGATCAGGAACAACCAGGAGAGAATGGCATGACCGTTACCGCCACACGTCGCGCGATGCTGGGCACCGCGCTCGCCACCCCCTTCGTGAAGCCGGCCTCGGCGCAGACGCGGGAGATCAGCGTCGGCATCTGGGGCGGCGCGCAGGGTGAATACGTCAAGCGCCAGATCATCCCGGCCTTCGAGCGGGATTTCGGCTGCAAGGTGCTGGCGGAGGAAGGCTTCACCCTCGCCAATGTCGCGAAGATGCGCGCGACGAAGGACAACCCGCGCTTCTCCGTCATGTTCATCGACGACCTCGCCATTCCGATCGCGAAGGCCGAGGGGCTGATCGCCGAATTGCCGCGCGACCGCATGCCGGCGATGGCCAATCTCTATCCGCGTTTCCTCTATGACGAAGGCTACGGCACCGCGCTCGGCATCTCGCTCGGCGGCATCTTCCACAACACCCGCGTGCGCCCGCCGGAGACCTATGCGGAACTGTGGGAGCCGCGCTACCGCGGCAAGATCAAGCTGGTCAGCCCGCGCAACACGCCCTCAATGTTCTTCCTGATCATCGCTGCGGCGGTGGAGACGGGGAAGCCCTTCGCCGAGGCGCAATACGAGATCGACAAGGCGTGGGATCGCATCGCCGCCCTGCGCCCGAACATCCAGAACATCTTCGGCGAGGGCATCCAGGCCGCGAATGAGATCGCGCAGGGCCAGGCCGATATCGGGCTGCTCGATTATTCGAAGTACATCTACCCCTACACCGCCCGCCGCGCGCCGGTGACCATGGCCTTCCCGAAGGAGGGCAGCTTCGCCGGCACGAACTGCCAGGTGCTGGTGAAGAACGGCCCGCACCAGGACCTCGCGGTGGCCTTCATGAACCGGATGCTGGAACCCGGCGTGCAGAAGCCGCTGTCCGAATTCGCCATGACCTCCCCGCCCGTCTCCGGTATCGAGTTCTCCGCCGATACGCTGCGCTGGATCGCCTACCCGGCCGAGGAGATGGACAAGCGCGGCCTGTTCACGCCGGACTGGGGCCACATCAACGCCCGCCGCTCCGACTGGACCGAGCGCCTGAACCGCATTGTCTCGTTGTGATGCCCGCCCTCAAGCGCCGGGCGCGCGGCCCGGTCGTGCCGGCCGTGGAAGTGTGACGGTCGCATGAGTGGCACGTCCCAGGGCGAAGGCGTCAGCCTTCGCGCACTGACGAAAACCTACGGATCGACGCCGGTGGTGCGCGGCGTCGATCTCGATGTCGCGCCGGGGGAAATGCTGGCCCTGCTCGGCCCTTCCGGCTGCGGCAAGACGACGACGCTGCGGATGGTCGCGGGGCTGGTGGAGCCGACTGCCGGCGATGTGCTGATCGGCGGCGCCTCGGTGCTTGGCGTGCCCGCGCATAAGCGCGACCTCGGGATGCTGTTCCAGTCCTACGGGCTGTTCCCGCATCTCAGCGTCGCGCGCAACGTCGCCTTTGGGCTGGAGATGCGGCGCATCCCGGCCGCGGATGCCGCGAAGCGGGTGGCGGAGGCGCTGGCGCTGGTGCGGCTCGATACCTTCGCGGACCGCATGCCCTCCCAGCTTTCCGGCGGGCAGCAACAGCGCGTGGCGCTGGCCCGCGCCCTGGTCTATCGCCCCCGCGTGCTGCTGCTGGATGAGCCCTTCGGCGCGCTCGACCGCAAGCTGCGGGAGGAAATGCAGGTCGAACTTCGCCTGCTGGTCCGCCGCCTCGGCCTGACCACGGTGATGGTCACCCATGACCAGGAGGAGGCGCTGACGCTCGCCGATCGGCTCGCGGTGATGGAACACGGGCTGCTCAAGCAGGTGGGCACGGGGGCGGAGGTCTATGACCGCCCGGCCAGCCGCTTCGTCGCGGATTTCATGGGGGTCGCGAATATCCTGGAAGGCCGCGTCGTCGCGACCGGCGATGGCATCGCGCTGGTGGAAGCAGCACCGGGCATCCGCCTGGCCGCCGCGCTGCCAGGCGTGCCCATCGCGACCGGCGCCGCCGCCGCCATCGCCATCCGCCCCGAAGCCATCGCCCTGCTTCCGGGCGGGGAAGCCGCCGCCGATACCACGGGCACGACGCTGCCGGGGCAGGTGGAACAGGCGATCTTCAAGGGCCAGAGCCTGGATGTCTGGGTCGGCACCGCGGCCGGACGGCTGCTCGCGCGGCTCGATCGTGGCGCGCTGGACAGAGCCCCTGCGCCTGGCGCCTCCTGTGCCCTGCGCTTTGCCGCCGGCCGTGCCATCCTGCTGCCGCAGGAGGAGGAAACCACCGCATGACGACCATACCACCAGCCATCGGCAGCATCGCGCCGTCCTCCAACCGCGTCGTGGAACGCACCCTGGCCGCCATCATGCCGCGCTTTCCCGGCATCGATTCCTGCATCTCCAAGATCACCTACTACGGCGATGGCATCGGCCAGCCGAAGGATGGCTACGACGCGGAGGCCTATCGCCACGCCGCCTGGCAGCTCGGCCATGCGGAGGTGGGCGTGGTGTGCTGGAATGGCACGCGCGGCGCCGGCATCGGGCTCGATGCGGACCGCGCGCTGGCCGCCGTGATGGCGGAAGCCGCGAACTGCCGCGCCACCACCGCCTGCCTCGCCACCGCGACGCTGCTGGAAAGGTTGGGGGCACAGCGCATCGGCTTCGTCACACCAGGCCACGCCGCCTATGCCGAGGAAGCCGCCGCCGGCTTCGGCCTGCCGATGGCAGGCGCGCGCACGCTGGGGCTGACGAACAACCACGATTCATCGCTGGTGGAGCCGGCGCGGATCGCGGAGCTCGTGCGGGACCTCGCCCGTGCGGCGCGGCCCGATGCCATCCTGCTGTGGTCCACCAACCTGCCGGGCTGGTCGGTGATGGCGCCGCTGGAGGCCGAGCTCGGCATCCCCATCATCGACTCCGCCGCCGCCGGCGTCTGGGCCTGCCTTGATGCGCTGGGGATCGACATGCGCCCGGCGGTGACCCTGGGGCGCATCTTCACGGTGTAGGGGCGCGCCCGCTGGCCTGGAGCACGCTGCGTTCGCTTGAACGCAGCTCGTGCTCTAGAAGTCATTGAATAGAGAGCAAGAAATGCGTTCAGATGATTCCATCTGAACGCCTATTGCTCCAGGTCTGCCGAAGCCGATACGACCGACGCCATGATCGACCCGACCCAGCTTGCCCTCTATGTCGCCGCGTCCTTGCTGCTCGCCATCACGCCCGGCCCGGGCATCTTCTACGTCGCCGCGCGAAGCCTGGCCGGTGGCCGCGCGGAAGGCGTGGCATCGAGCTTCGGCACGGGGCTCGGCGGCATGGTCCATATCCTCGCGGGCAGCCTCGGCGTTTCCGCCATCGTGCTGGCGAGTGCGGAGCTGTTCACCGCCCTCAAGCTGGTCGGCGCCGGCTATCTCGTGTGGATCGGCATCCGCACCATCCAGGCAGCGCGCCGGGAGGCGATGCCGGGCCTTGACCAGGCCGGACTAGTCCAGTCTGGGCTTGAGCAGGCTGGGAGAGCGCCCGCCATCGGGGTACGGCGAGCCTTCCGGGAAGGCGTGTTGGTGGAGACGCTGAACCCGAAGACCGCGGCCTTCTTCCTGGCCTTCGTGCCGCAATTCGTCGATCCGGCGGTGGGCCCTGTGGCGGCGCAGTTCATGCTGCTCGGCTTCGTGTCGGTCGCGCTGAACACCCTTGCCGATATCGGTGTCGCCTTCGCGGCCGGCGGCATCCGGGCGGGTGCGGCAGCCCACCCCGGCCTGGTGCGGCGATTGCGGGAGGCATCGGGCGCGGCGATGGTCATGCTCGGGATCGGCCTCGCCCTGGCGAAGCGCCCCTCGGGCTGAACCCTATCCGACGCCGACGACCCGCCAAGCCTCCTCGCCGCCATTCGGGGCGCGGAGCGTCAGGACCTCCCCGGGCCGAAGGGGAGCGATATTCAGCAGGCGGTGCAGCGGGGCTTCTGCCGCCGCCGCGTCCGAGGCGAAAAAGCGCAGCGACCAGCCCCCTTCATCATGCGCGACATCGCCCTGCACAGGCGCAGCGCCAGCCCGTTCCAGCCGCGCGGGCCAGGGGCTGGGGTCGGCCTGCCATGCATCGGCGTCGGGCTGGCCCTGGGCATCGAGGGCGATGGCGAAGACGATGCGCGGCGCATCGGATTCCGGCTGGCCGCCGGGAACAGCTGAGCGCGGGCTCCACGCCATCACCAACGTCACATCCACCAGCCGAGGGGCTGTCACCGGTCGCATCCTCCCCGGGCGGGATCGCCCATGGGGGGCAAACGCCGGGGCCGGGCTTCGGGTTGCGCCATCTCAGATCGCCACCCGCACCCCGAGCTCGACGACGCGGTCCGACGGGATTCGGAAGAATTCCGTAGCCGGCACGGCGTTGCGGCTCATCAGGGAAAACAGCCATTGCCGCCAGCGGGACATCTTCGGCACCGCCGCCGCCACCACCGTCTCCCGCCCCAGGAAGTAGCTCGCCTGGTTCGAATCGAAGGCGATGCCGATATCGCGGAGCGCCTCCAGCTCCCGCGGGATATGCGGGCTTTCCTGGAACCCGTAGCGGAGGATGATGCGGTGGATGTCGGGCGCCAGTTCCGTCACCTCCCGCCGCTGCTCCACATGGGGGATATCCTCGTTGATCACGGTGACGAACATCACGCGCTGATGCAGCACCTTGTTGTGCTTCAGGTTGTGCAGCAGCGCGGCCGGCAGGAAATCGGCCTGGCCGGTCATGAAGACGGCGATGCCCGGCACCCGGATGGTGCGGGATTGCGGCAGGCGGGCGATGTAGGATTTCAGCGGCAGGCTGTCCTGCCGGAAGCGAGCGAACAGCAGGTCCCGCCCCTTCCGCCAGGTCAGCATCAGGGTGAACGTCGCGATGCCGAGCAGCAGCGGCACATAGCCGCCTTCCGGGATCTTCAGCGCGGTGGAGATGAAGAAGGCGGCATCGAGCAGCAGCAGCGGGATGAAGACCATCAGCACCAGTGGCAGCGGCCAGCCGAAGACCCGGCGGAACACCAGCAGCGAGAGGCAGGAGGTGCAGAGGAAGGTGCCCGTCACCGCCAGCCCGTAGGCGGCGGCGAGGCTGTCGCTGTTCTTGAATTCCAGCACCAGGATCACGACGCCGACCAGGAGCATCATGTTGAGCTGCGGCATGTAGATCTGCCCCTGCTCCGTCTCGCTGGTATGGCGAACCTCAAGCCGCGGCACGAAGCCGAGTTGCACGCATTGCCGGCCGATGGAAAAGGCGCCGGAGATCATCGCCTGGCTGGCGATGATGGTGGCCGCCGTCGCCAGGATGATGAGCGGCAGTCGGAACCATTCGGGCGCCAGCAGGAAGAAGGGGTTTTCCAGCGCCGCCGGGTCGGACAGCAGCAGCGCGCCCTGGCCGAGGTAGTTCAGCGCGAGACAGGGCAGCACCAAGGCCACCCAGGCCAGCTGGATCGGCTTGCGGCCGAAATGCCCCATATCGGCATACAGCGCCTCCGCCCCAGTCACCGCCAGCACGACGGAGCCCAGCGCGATGAAGGCCGCCAGCTTGTAGTACATGCAGAAGGTGATGGCGTAGTAGGGCGACAGGGCCACCAGCACTTCCGGCTCCCGCACCACTTCGATCAGGCCGAGCAGGCCGATGGTGGCGAACCACAAGGCGCAGACCGGGCCGAAGATCGCCCCCATGCTGCCAGTACCCCGCCACTGCACCATGAACAGCGCCAGCAGGATGCCGAGCGAGATCGGCACCACCGCATCCTCGAAATGCGGGGAGATGACCTTCAGGCCCTCCACCGCCGAGAGGACCGAGATGGCGGGGGTGATGATGCCGTCGCCGAAGAACAGGCTGGCGCCGGCGATCCCGATGATGGCGACCAGCATGCGGCCACGCGCCGTCACGGCCTGGCGCTGCGCCAGCGCCATCAGTGCGAGGATGCCGCCTTCGCCCCGGTTGTCCGCCCGCAACACGAAGATCACGTATTTCACCGTGACCGTGAGGATGAGCGACCAGAAGATCAGGCTGAGAATGCCCAGAATCTCCCACCGCTCCACCCCATCGGCGGAGAAATGCAGCAGGGCGGCCCGTAGGGCGTAGAGTGGGCTGGTGCCGATGTCGCCATAGACGACGCCAAGGACACCGATCAGGGCGGCCAGCGTCGTCGGACGTTCGGCCGCGTGGGATTTGCTCAAGGATGCGCTCCGAAGGCGGAACGCGGCAAGGCATAGGCCCGCCGGGCAGGGTGGCGCAAGCGCGCTGGCACCGGCGGGCTACAGCGCGTTAATGCCCGCGCAGAATCTGGCTGAGGAAAAGCTTCAGCCGGTCCGTCTGCGGGTTGCTGAACAGGGCTTCCGGCTGCCCGCTTTCGACGATCTCGCCGCGGTCCATGAACACCACGCGGTCCGCCACCTGGCGGGCGAAGCCCATCTCATGGGTCACGCAGATCATGGTCATGCCTTCGGCCGCCAGCATGACCATGGTATCCAGCACCTCCTTGATCATCTCGGGGTCGAGGGCGGAGGTCGGCTCATCGAACAGCATGATCTTCGGCTTCATGCAGAGCGCGCGGGCGATGGCGACGCGCTGCTGCTGGCCGCCGGACAGCTGGCCGGGGTATTTCTTCGCCTGTTCCGGGATGCGAACCCGTTCCAGGTATTCCATCGCCAGTTCCTCGGCATCCTTCTTCGGCATCCGGCGCACCCAGATCGGCGCCAGGGTGCAGTTTTCCAGGATCGTCAGGTGCGGGAACAGGTTGAAGCTCTGGAACACCATGCCGACCTCGCGGCGGATGGCGTCGAGCGAGCGAAGATCGTCGGACAATTCGATGCCGTCGACCAGGATCTTGCCCTGCTGGTGCTGTTCCAGCCGGTTGATGCAGCGGATCAGCGTGGATTTGCCGGACCCGGACGGGCCGCAGACCACCACGCGTTCGCCGGTCGCGATGTTCAGGTTCACGTCGCGCAGCACATGCAGCGCGCCGAACCACTTGTTCACGCCTTCCAGCACGATCGCCGGCGGCGCATCGGCCCGCACGGCTGAGGCGATCTGGGCCTCGGTCTCGATGGTCTCACCCATAGGTTTCTGTCCCCTGTATCCCGGCATCCGGCGGTGGTCGCGGCGTTGCGGCGTGGCGCCGGGCTGGTGGCCCGGCGCCTGGCGCCTCAGCGGCGGCGATGCCGGTTGAGTTCGCGTTCGAGGTCCTGGCTGTACTTCGACATGGCGAAGCAGAAGACCAGGTAGATGAGGCCGATGGTGATATAGACCTCGACGCCGAAGCCCTGCCATGCGGGTTCGACGATCGCGGTCTTGCCCGCCGTCAGCAGGTCGAAGATGCCGATGATCAGCACCAGCGAGGTGTCCTTGAAGAAGCCGATGAAGGTGTTCACCAGCGGCGGGATCACCAGGCGCAGCGCCTGCGGCAGGATGATGAGCCCGGTCTTGTTCCAGTAGGACAGGCCCAGCGCGTCCGCCGCCTCATACTGCCCGCGCGGCAGCGTCTGCAGCCCGGCGCGCACGACTTCGGCGAGATAGGCGCCCGCGAACAGCGTGATCGCCACCTGCGCGCGTAGCAGCTTGTCGATGTTCATGCCTTCCGGCAGGAACAGCGGAAACATGACGCTGGCCATGAACAGCAGGCTGATCAGCGGCACACCGCGGATCAGTTCCACATACAGCACGCAGAGCGTCTTGATCGCTGGCAGCCGGGACCGCCGGCCGAGCGCCACCAGGATCGCGAGCGGGAAGGCGAAGGCCAGCCCGAAGGTGGACAGGATCAGCGTGATGGGCAGCCCGCCCCAGCGTTCCTGCGGCACATAGACCAGCCCGAGGATGCCGCCCCACATCAGGATGCCGATCAGCGTCAGCGTGCCGACCCAGATCGGGATCAGGCGCCAGGTCCAGAAGCGCCGCATGGCGGAGACGATGTAGAGCGCCACGAACAGCAGGCAGACCAGCGCCGGGCGCCAGTGCTCCTCAAAGGGGTAGGTGCCGAACAGGATGAAGCGGTGCTTTTCCGTGATCACGGCCCAGCAGGCGCCAATCCCCTTGATCTCGCGGCAGCCCTGGGTCTGCGCCTGCCCGTTCACCACGGGCACCGACCAGATCGCGTTGAGGAAGGCCCATTCGACGAAGCCCACGGTCCATTTCAGGATCACGTAGCCCAGCGCCAGCGTGACCGCGGTGCTGAGCCAGGAGGAAAACAGGTTCTGCCGCACCCAGGCGACAAGGCCCGTGGTGGCGATGGGCGGCTGCCGGCGGCTGCTATCCCCGGTCGCCGCGGCGTTCACGGTGGTCTCGCTCATCGGATCACCGCTCCACCAGCGCGATTTTAGAATTGTACCAGTTCATGAACAGGCTGATCGACAGGCTGATCGACAGATACACCAGCATGATGATGGCGATGCCCTCGATCGCCTGGCCGGTCTGGTTCAGCGTCGTATTCGCGATGCTGACGATGTCCTGGTAGCCGATGGCGACGGCCAGCGAGCTGTTCTTGGTCAGGTTCAGGTACTGGCTGGTCATCGGCGGCACGATGACGCGCAGCGCCTGCGGCAGCACGATCTTCTTCAGGATATCGCCGCGCCGCATGCCGAGCGCTTCCGCCGCCTCCCACTGCCCCTGGTTCACCGCCAGGATGCCGGCGCGGACGATTTCCGCGATGAAGCCGGCGGTGTAGGTGACGAGGCCAAGCAGCAGGGCGAAGTATTCCGGGCTGATAGTGATGCCGCCGCGGAAGTTGAAGCCTTGCAGCGCCGGGATATCCGGCCTGAAGGGCGCGCCAAGCGCGGCCCAGACGGCCAGCGGCAGGACAAGGATGAAGCCCAGCGCCGCCGGCCACACCTTGCGCGGCTGGCCATCCGCATATTGCTTCGCTTCCGCCGCGCGGGCGAAGAACCACGTGGCGATCACGCCCGCCACGGCGGCCAGCAGCGCCCAGTTATGCGCCGGCATCCATTCGATGAAGGGCAGCTTCATCCCGCGGTTGGACAGGAACACGCCTTCCACCGGGTTGATCGCCTGGCGCGGGCCGGGCAGGCCCTGGAGGATGGTGTACCAGAACAGCAATTGCAGCAGCAGCGGCAGGTCGCGGATCGTCTCCACGTAGAAACCGGCCAGCTTGGACAGCAGCCAGTTGTGCGACAGCCGCGCGATGCCCACCAGCGTGCCCAGCACGGTGGCGAGGATGACGCCGACAACCGCGACCTTCAGCGTGTTCAGCACGCCGACCATCAGCGCGCGCAGATAGGTATCGGTGGGCTCGTACTCGATGATGGACTCGCCGATCGGCAGCCCGGCTTCCCGGCTCAGGAAGGCGAAGCCGGTGGCGATGCGCCGGACTTCGAGGTTGTGGACGGTGTTCGACCACAGCCACCAGATGATGCTGCCGATGAAACCGACGACGAGCAACTGCCAGACGATGCCCCGCAGCCGCTCATCCGACCAGGACAAGCGAATGGGGCGCTTGGGCGGCCCGGCCTTGGCGAAGCGCGGATCGGCGGTTGATGAAGACATTCGGCTTCCCTGGGCGGAACGGTTCCCCTGGGTTGGTTCCCGGGGGACCTGGCAGGCACGATGCGGGAAGGGTCCCCGAGGGACGGTGGGCTGGCGATGCGATCGCCGCCACGACACCCTGCCGGACACAGTCCCAGTCGCGAAGGTTTGCAAGAAAGGGGCCGCGCCCGAAAGGGGCGACCCCGCCAGGCGGCGCGGCTCGGTCCGGGGACCGGGCCGGCGCCGCCGTCACCTCACCGGAACGGCGGGGAGTATTGCAGGCCGCCGTTGATCCACAGCGCATTCGGGCCGCGCTGCAGGCCGATCGGCGCCAGGTTGCGATCGAACACCTCGGCGTAGTTGCCGACATGGCGGATGACATTGAGCAGCCAGGCATTGTTCACGCCCAGCATCTGGCCCAGGTCACCGGTCCGGCCAAGCATGCGCTGCACTTCCGGCCGCGTGTCGGTCGTCGTCAACTGCGCCACATTGGCGCTGGTAATGCCCAGTTCCTCGGCACCGATCAGGCCGAAATGGATCCAGCGGACCAAATCCGCGAAGCGCTGGTCGCCATGGCGCACGGCCGGGCCAAGCGGTTCCTTGCTGATCACGTCCGGCAGGATGACGTGTTCCTGCGGCCGCGGCTGGGCGGAACGGGTGGAGGCGAGGCCGGAGACGTCCGTCGTATAGGCATCGCAACGGCCGGAGACATAGGCCTGCACCACGTCGTTCAGCTGCTCGATGACAACCGGGGTGAAGCGGATGCGGTTGGCCCGCGCCCAATCCGTCAGGTTCTGTTCCGTCGTCGTGCCGGGCTGGACGCAGATGGTCGCACCCTGCAGGTCCCGCGCCGAGCGGACGCCGGCGCTGGCCTTCACCATGAAGCCCTGGCCGTCATAGAAATTGATGCCGGTGAAATCGAAGCCGAGCGAGGTATCGCGCGACAGCGTCCAGGTCGTGTTGCGGGACAGAATGTCCACTTCACCGGATTGCAGCGCCGTGAAGCGGTTCTGCGCCGTGGTGGGAACATAGCGGACCTTGGTCGGGTCATTCCACAGCGCGGCGGCGACGGCGCGGCAGTAATCCACGTCGAAGCCGCGCCACACGCCCTGGCTGTCCGGCTGGGCGAAGCCAGCAAGGCCAGTGTTCGTGCCGCAGATCAGCGTGCCTCGGGCGCGGATCGCGTCCAACGTCGCCGCGGCAGGCGGCTGTTGCGCGAAGGCGGGTGCGGCCATCGTGACGGCCATGGCGGCACCGCCGATGGCACGGGTCATGGCAAGGCGTAGGGCCTTCATTCCGTCATCTCCCTCGATCGTCCAGTCCGTTGCGAAACTTTACCGCGCCCGGGGCCGGCCCGTGGCGCTTCCCTGTTCGGGGGATGCTGCGCCAGCCCTGATCCGCGATCAACGCGCAAAGTGGCGCGCCGCTATCTTCGCCCTACGGGGCTGGCAAGCCCCTGTCAAACATCGCGTTAACCTTTGCCCCCCTCTTGGCCTTCTGCGCCTGCCACGGCATCACCCCTGCCATGGCAGGCGGAGGCACCCCAACCATGCGGATTATCTCGGCCGAACAGGTAAAGTCAGCCCTGCCCTGGGGCCGGCTGGAAGCGGCGCTGGAGGCGATGTTCCGCCAGGGCTGCGAGGCCCCGCTGCGGCATCGCCACCCGCTGCCCCAGGGGGATGGCCCAGAAGGCATGCTGCTGCTGATGCCGGCCTGGACGGGGTCTTCCGGCACCGAGTCTTCCGGCACCGACGCCGGCAAAGGTTACACTGGCGTGAAGATCGTTCATGTCCTGCCCGGCAACGGCGGCCGCGGCATCCCCGCCGTGCAGGCCGCCTACCTCCTCTCCGATGGCCAGACCGGCGTCCCCCTGGCGATCATCGATGGCGGGGAACTGACGGACCGCCGCACCGCCGCCGCCAGCACCCTCGCCGGCCGCTACCTCGCCCGGCCGGACAGCCGCCGCCTGCTGGTGCTCGGCGCCGGGCGCGTGGCCACCGCCCTGGCCGAGGCCTGGTGCGACCGCTTCCCCATCGACGACCTCGCCATCTGGTCCCGCAACCCCGCCAATGCGGCAAGCCTCGCGCAGCGCCTGGCGGCACACGGCCTGCCGGCGCGGGCGACCGAAAGCGCCAACCCCGCGGGCTTCGACATCGTCTCCGCCGCCACGCTGTCCACCACCCCGCTGGTGCGGGGGGCGGAGGTCGATCCGGGCACGCATATCGACCTCGTCGGCGCCTTCCGGCCCACCATGCGCGAAAGCGACGCGGCGCTGATCGCCCGTGCGACGCTGGTGGTGGATACGCGGCCGGGCGGGCTCGCGGAGGCGGGGGACGTGGTTCAGGCCATCGCGGAAGGGGCGATTACGGAAACCCATGTCGCGGCGGACCTCGCGGCGCTGACGCGGGGGCAGCATCCGGGGCGGACCAGCGCCGGGGAGGTCACGGTGTTCAAATCGGTGGGGTGGGCGGGGGAGGATCTGGCGGGGGCGGTGCTGGCCTACGAACGCACATAGCGGGGTTCCACCCCGCGCCCCGCCGGGGTCCGTGGCGGACCCCGGACCCCGCCAGGTTATTCGGCGCGGGCGCCGCTGATGCGGACGGCTTCGCCCCACTTCGCGATCTCGGCGGGGACGAAAGCCGCCAATTCCGCGGGGGTTCCGACAGTGACGGCGAAACCCTGGGCCTCCAGGCGGCCGCGCAGGGTGGAATCGGCCAGGCCTTCCTGGGCGGCTGCGGCCAGGCGTGCGGCGATCGGCGCGGGCATCCCGGCGGGGCCGAACAGGGCGAACCAGGCGTCAGCCGAAAAATCCGGGATCACCGTCTCGGCCAGCGTCGGCACATCCGGCAATTGCGGCGCCCGGGTGGGGGAGGTGACGGCCAGCGCCCGCAACTGGCCCGCCCGCACCGGCTCCAGCACCGTCTGCAAGGTGCCGAACAGCATCTCCACCCGCCCGGCCAGAATATCGGCCTGCGCCGGCGCGGCACCGCGATACGGGATGTGGGTGATGTCGGCACCGGTGCGGAGCTTGAACATCTCCCCCACCAGATGCCCGGCAGCACCCACGGAAGCGGAGGCGAAATTCAGCTTCCCCGGCTGCGCCTTCGCCAGCGCCACCAGCTCCTGCACCGTCCGCGCATTCACCGAAGGATGCACGACCAGCACATTGGTGATGCTCGCCAGCAGCGCCACGGGCGTGAAATCGCGCACGGGATCGAAACCGAGATTGGCGTAGAGCGCGGGGTTGGCCCCATGGCTGCCATTGGTGGACAGCAGCAGCGTATAGCCATCCGGCGCCGCGCGCGTGGTCTGCTGCGCCGCGACATTGCCCGCCGCCCCGGGGCGGTTTTCCACGATCACGGGCTGGCCCAACTTCCCCGCCATGGCTTCCGCCGCAACACGGGCGATCACGTCGCTGACGCCACCTGCGGGGAAGCCGACCAGCAGGCGGATCGGCCGGTCGGGCCATGGTCCGGCCGCCTGGCCCTGGGCGCGGGCGGCGGCGGGCAGCAGGGCGGCGGCAGCGGCGAGCGAGCGGCGGGTCAGGTTCATCCTGGACGTCCCTTGTTCTTGT
>CANJXD010000001.1 GCA_947478535.1 Acetobacteraceae bacterium | reverse complement strand
GGATGATGTTGTCGACCTGCAGTTCGATCTGCATGCCGTAGGAGAGGCCGCCGGCGGTCTTGCCGTTGGCGATCACGACGATTTCCGCGTCAGAGCGGAAGTCGAGCTTGTCGCGGCTGCGGGTGTTGCCGGCGTTCAGCGTGACCGCGTTGCGGTCATAGGTGTCGTTGATCCAGCCGCCCGTGAACTCGAAGTAGCCACCGACGCGAACGCCGAAGGTGCCGGCCGCCACTTCGGAGCCCGGAACGCCCGGACGCGTCGGAACGCCACCGAGCATGGAGCGGGGCTCGCCCGCGTTGTAGCCTGCCAGCGTGGTCTGCGCCTGGGCAACGGGGCCCATCAGCGCGGCGGCGACCACGGCAGTGGTCCCCAGCAGAATCTTGCGCATTAAAAAAACCTCCTCCTGCACCGGGTGGCCCCCGGCGTGCGATGACCCGCCTGCCCCCCTCGGCAGGACGCCGCCCCGGAGAGAAACCCCCGGAACAGTCGAGCCCGGGCCGACTATGGTCTGGACCCCTCCCGCCCGGCAACGGTTCAGCAACCACTGCCGCGACTTCCACGAAACACTGTGGCGCCAATGCAACAGCGTGTTACCCCCCATTTCGCAGCCCGTGAGGCGATTTCCACGGCGGTGAGACAAGATCAGGCGCTTCCGCGCAGCGCCCCGATCGCCGCGAAGCCGCTGACCGCCCGCGGCGGCAGCCGCCCCGCGCTGCGCGCCGAAACCCC
The DNA here is from genome assembly GCA_947478535.1 of Acetobacteraceae bacterium. The sequence continues at coordinate 46,239 of CANJXD010000001.1, read as the reverse complement.
GCCCAGCGCCACCGCCGGCCGCCCCAGCCGCGCCGCCAGCGCCGCCCAGCGCAGCGGCCCCAGTGCCGGCGCCCCCGGATGGCTTTCGGTGGGAAAAGCCGGTGAGACAATGCCCATATCGACGCGAAGCCGCCGCGCCCGCGCGATGCCGGCCCGCCCATGCACCGCCGCCGTCAACACCGCCCAGGGCGCGCCAGCCCGCCGCGCCAGCAGAAACGGCAGCAAGCCGCGCGCGGCCACGCGGTCTGGCAGATGCAGCCCGGCCCGGCAGGCCAGCGCCGCCCGCCCATCGCCGCCCACCAGCAGCACCAGCCCGCGCTGGCGCGCTATCCGCGCCAGGCCCGAGAGAATCACCGGCGCCGCGCCGCGCGCCAGCACCGCCGTCCCCCGCGGCAGCAACCGCGCCGCGCCGCGCGGATCAGGCAGCCGCACCGGGTCCGACAGCAGAAACAGGCGCGGCAGGGGCTTGCCCCGCTGGGACCAGCCCCGCTGGGACCTGACCCGCGCAAGCCGTGACTTGAGGCGCCGCGCCGCGCCCAGTAGCGTCCGCCCCATGTCAGACCTCAACCCAGCCCCCATCGCCGAGAACCTCGCCCGGGTTCGCGACAGCATCGCGGAAGCCTGCCTCAAGGCCAACCGGGACCCCGCCTCCGTCACCCTCGTCGCGGTGTCGAAGACGAACCCGCAGGAGGCCGTGCTGGCCGCACTCGCGGCCGGGCAGCTCATCTTCGGGGAAAACCGGGTGCAGGAAGCCCAGGCGAAGTTTCCCCCGTTGCGCGCCGGCCACCCGGCGCTGCGCCTGCACCTGATCGGCGCCTTGCAGACCAACAAGGCGCGGGATGCCGTGCGCGTCGCCGATGTCATCGAAAGCCTGGACCGCCCGAAACTCGCCGTTTCCCTGGCGGAGGCGATGGTGAAGGAAGGCCGCCGCCCCGGCCTGCTCGTGCAGGTGAATATCGGCGATGAGCCGCAGAAAGCCGGCATCCCCCGCGCCGAGGCCGAAGCCTTCCTCCGCGCCTGCCGGGATGACCTCGGCCTGCCCGTGGAAGGGCTGATGTGCATCCCCCCCGCGGAAGGGGACCCGCGCCCGCACTTCGCCGCCCTGGCGGAGATGGCGGCGCGCCACGGGCTGGCGACGCTGTCCATGGGCATGTCCGGCGATTTCCGCATCGCCATCGCCGAAGGCGCCACCCATGTCCGCATCGGCACCGCGATCTTCGGGCACCGCGATCTTCGGGCACCGGGGATAGAAGGCGCGACGGCTTGACCTGCGCCGCCGCCCAGGCACAACCACGCCCATCACGTGAGCAATGAAGCCATGACCCGCGTCTTTTCCGGCATCCAGCCCTCCGGCGTTCCCACCCTCGGCAACTACCTCGGCGCCATCCGCAACTGGGTGCCGCTGCAGGACACGGCGCAGGCGATCTATTGCGTGGTCGATCTGCACGCGATCACGCAGTTCCAGAACCCCGCCGACCTGCGCCGCCAGACGCGGGAAATGGCGGCGACGCTGATCGCCTGCGGGCTGGACCCGAAGCGCTGCATCCTGTTCGTGCAATCGCATGTCCGCGCCCATGCGGAGCTCGCCTGGATCTTCAACTGCGTCGCCCGCCTCGGCTGGCTGAACCGCATGACCCAGTTCAAGGACAAGGCCGGCAAGGACCGGGAGGCCGCGAGCGCCGGGCTTTATGTCTATCCCAACCTGATGGCGGCCGACATCCACGCCTATCACGCCACCAAGGTGCCGGTCGGCGATGACCAGAAGCAGCATCTGGAACTGGCCAACGACATCGCCCAGAAGTTCAACCACGATTACGGCGTGGACTTCTTCCCGAATATCGAACCGCTGATCCAGGGCGTGGCCGCGCGGGTGATGAGCCTGCGCGATGGCACGAAGAAGATGTCGAAATCCGATCCCTCGGACCAGTCGCGCATCAACCTGAACGACGATGCCGATACCATCGCCCTCAAGATCAAGCGCGCGAAGACCGATGCGGAACCGCTGCCGGACCACCTGGCGGGGCTGGAAGGGCGGCCGGAGGCGCGCAACCTCATCGGCATCCTCGCCGCCATCACCGACACGCTGCCGGAAAACGTGCTGCGGGAGCATGGCGGGCAGGGCTTCGGGGCGTTCAAGAACACGCTGACGGACGCCCTCGTCGCCCACCTCGCGCCGATCCAGGGCAAGCTGCGCCACCTGCTGGAAGACCAGGGGGCGCTGGACGCGGCGCTCCGCCTCGGCGCCGACCAGGCCGGCGCGATCGCCGAGCCGATTGTCGCCAGGGCGCGGGATATCGTGGGATTCCTGCCGTCGAAGTGACCCAGCGCGGCTGATGCCCGCCAACAGCGCAGAGCCCCGCGCCGCGCAGGGGGGGCGGTTGCCTGGTCGGCGCTGCGGGGCTCCGGGGGCTAAACCACCAGCACCGTCGCCAGCAGCCAGATCCACATCGGCAAGGTGACCACCGAGACAAGGTGCTCGCTGGTGGTGATGGCGGCCATCAGCAGCGCATCGCCCCCCATGGCGCGGGCCATCACATAGCTGGTCGCCGCCGTCGGCAGCGCCATGAACACCACGGCGATGGCGGTCGGCAGCGGATCGACGCCGAAGGCATGCGCCAGCGCCCAGGTCATCGCCGGCATCGCCACCAGCTTCAGCGCCGCTGTCGCCGCCTGCACGCCGAGCCGGTCCCCCAGCCCCGCCGGCGTCAGCGCCGCGCCGACACACAGCAGCCCGAGGGCGACCGAAGCCTGCCCCAGTACCCGCACCGTGGGGCCGATGCCCGGTGGCAGACCGCCCAGCGCCGCCATGGCGAAGCCCAGCAGCACGGCGACGATCAGCGGATTGACCAGCACCTGCCGCGCCAGCCGCAGCGGTCGCACTCTTCCGGTGCCGCCCAGCCCAAAGGCCAGGGTCGCCACGGCCTGCACGAAGGGCACGATCAGCCCCGTTGTCACCGCCGCCAGCGCCAGCCCCGCCTGGCCCCAGATGGCCCCGGCGACGGCGAAGCCCATCAGGTTGTTGAAGCGTATCCCGCCCTGCAGGACGGAGGTCATGGCCGCATGGTCCTGGCCCAGCAGCCGCGCCAGCAGCACGGAAATCCCGGTCCCGGCCAGCAGCGCCAGCCAGATCGCCCCCGCCATGGCGCCCACCGGCAGCCGCCCGAGATCGACGCCGGACAGCGCATTGACGATCAGACAGGGCAGCAACACCCAGAAGATCAGCCGCTCCATCCCCGCCCAGACCGCGCCATCCCGCAGCAGCTTGCGGCGCAGCACGGCACCCAGCGCCAGCAGCCCGAAGACCGGCACGAAGGCATCCAGAAAGGGGCCGATCATCGCCGCACCGCGGCGTAAGGCCTAATCATCGCCGCGCCACGGCGACGAGATAGATGCAGGCCTGGGTGGCGGAGGGATTCACATACGCACAATCCGCCGGCGCCCCCAGCGCCAGGCAATCCCCTGGCGCCAGTTCATGCCGCAGCGGGCCTTCCTCGAACACCAGCGCGCCTTCCAGCACCCAGATGCAGTGGCCCCGCGTCGGCGCATAGGAGGCGGCGGGGTAGGGCACCCGCGCGCCCGGCGGCAATTCCACCCGCACCAGTTCCGGCTCCGCTCCGGGCGGAGACACCTGGCGGCGCAGATACCCCGTCCCCGGATCCCGCCACAGCGCCTGCCCCGCCGCCCGCGCCACAGCACCCCCCGACCCCTCCGCCCGCGCCAGCAGCGCCGAGAGCGTCAACCCGAAGGGTCCCGAAAGCCGCCCCAGCAGCGCCGCCGTCGGGCTCGCCTCGGCTCGCTCGACCTTCGAGATCATGGCGCGGGATACCCCTGAGCGGATCGCAAGCTCGGCGATCGACCAACCGCGGGCTTCCCGTTCCAGGCGCAGCCGGTCCGCGAGGCGGCGCGCCGCCAATTCCTCCGAATCGTCTTGTATAGTGGTCATATGTCCATGATAGTCACAGTCCATGGTCCCGACCAGCCAGAACCCTACTCTGGGCCACAATGGCGGCCCGCCGCTGGAGGATGAGGAGCCCGACCCCGGCGGGGGCAGGTTGTATCTCTGGCGGCGCGCCCACAAGCGCGCCTGGAAGACCCCGCCGCCCGAAATCGCCCTCGCCCGCCTCGCCCGCGCCGAGGCGCTGGGCATGAGCTACCGGGACTACACGCTCGAAATCCTGGAACGCGGCCGCCACTTGTGATGCCGGCGTAGCGATCCCTCAGCCGCCATAGGCGCTGATGATCGCCTGCGTCCCCACATCCCCGCCCTTGGCGGCGGAAACCTGCTCGAACAGCACCCGCGCCTGCGCCAGACCCGGCATGGCCAGCCCCATCGCCTCCGCCTCCGCCACCGCGATGCCGAGGTCCTTGAGGAAGTGCTTCACCATGAAGCCCGGCGCGAAATCCCCCGCCAGCATCTTCGGGCCAAGCGCCGTGAGCTGGAAGGATGTCGCCGCCCCCGGCGCCAGCGCCGCCACCACCGCGCTGCCATCCAGCCCCGCCTTGCGGGCATAGGACAGCGCCTCCGCCACCCCCATGACGGCGGAGGCAATGGCGATCTGGTTCGCCATCTTGGTGTGCTGCCCCGCCCCCGCCCCGCCCATGTGGCGGATCGCCTTGCCCATCTTGCCGAAGACAGGCTCGGCGCGGGCGAAGGCGTCCGCCGGGCCGCCCACCATGATGGACAGCGCCGCATTCCGCGCGCCGACATCGCCGCCGGAGACCGGCGCATCGAGCGCCGCGCAGCCCTTCGCCGCCGCCGCTTCCGCCAGGCGGATCGCCAGACGCGGGGCGGAGGTCGTCATGTCGATCAGCACCGTGCCCGGCTTCGCCCCGGCCAGCAGCCCCTCGGCGCCGAGCCACACATCCTCCACATCCTTCGGAAAGCCGAGGATGGTGATGACGATATCGCTGGCCGCCGCCAGCGCGGCCGGGCTTTCCGCCAAGGCGGCGCCCTGGTCCAGCAGCGCCTGCACCCGCGGCCCGCGGCTGCGGTTGCCGAGGGTCACGGCATAGCCCGCCGCAATCAGGTGGCCGGCCATCGGCGCGCCCATGATGCCGATGCCCATGAAGCCGATGCGGGGAAGGGTGGTGTCGTTCATATCTGGTCTCCTGCGGCCCGCAGCGCTGCCCAGAGGCGGGCGGGCGTGGCCGGTTGGCTGTCGAGATGCGCGCCGGCCTTCGCCAGCGCATCGTTCACGGCGTTCATCAGCGCGCCGATGCCGCCCATCGTCCCCCCCTCCGCCATGCCCTTGATGCCGGCCGGCGTATGGGGGTTGGGTGTATCCTGGTGGTGCAGTTCGAAATCCGGCAGGTCACCAGCGCGGATCAGGGCGTAGTCCATGAAGGACCCCGCCAGCGCCTGGCCATCCTCGCCATAGGCCGCGTGTTCCATCATGGCGCCGGAAAGCCCCATCGCCGTCGCTCCCTGGGTCTGCCCGGCGACCACCATCGGATTGATCCGCGTGCCGCAATCCTCCGCCACCACATGGCGCAGGATATGCAGCGCCCCCGTCGCGCGGTCGATCTCCACCACGCAGGCATGGGTGCTGTTGGAATAGGTCATCGCCGGCGGATCGAAGGCGAGCACGGTATGCAGCCCCGGCTCCATCCCCGGCGGCAGGCGCAGCGGGTCGAGATGCGCGGTGCGCGCCACGGCCGCGAGGCTCAGCCCCGTCTCGGCCCAGCCCCCCGCCACCTGCCGCAGCACCTGGCCTTCCCGGATATCCAGCCCATCCGGGCTGTTGCGGTCGAGCATCGCCGCCGCGATCGCCAGCACCTTCGCCTTCAGCCGCAGCCCGGCCATGTACAGCGCCCCGCCGCCCGCCGTGGCGCCCCGGCTGCCCCGGCTGCCCATGCCATAGGGGGCGATGTCGCTATGCCCGATCTGGACCTGCACCTCCGCCATCGCCGCCCCGATCCCGGCCGCCGCGGCCTGGGCGAGCGTCGTCTCATACCCCTGGCCGGACCCCATCAACCCGCAGGAGGCGATGACGACGCCGGAGGGCTCGATGCGCAGCGTCGCCACCTCATGCCCCGAGCCCGGGATGCCGGCGGCGCGGTAGAAGGCGGAGCCATAGGTCGTGCTTTCCACCACGGTGCAGAGCCCGATGCCGCGCAGCATCCCGGGCGGCGCCGGCGCATCGCGCAGCGCGGCGTATCCCAGCGCGGCGGCGGCGGCATCGAGCGTCGCCAGCGGCGTCACCGCGTCATAGCGTTCGCCCGTCGCGGTCATCCAGGGCAGGTCGGCCTCGATGATCGAATTCAGGCGCCGCACCGCCAATGGGTCCAGCGCCAGATCCCGCGCGATGGCGTCCATCGTCCCCTCCATGATCCAGGAGGTGATGGCCATCGGCGCCCGCATCGGGCCGGAAGGGCATTTGTTGGTCAGCCAGACGGAGACGTCATAGCCATACTCCTTCAGCCGATAAGGCCCCGGCAGGATCATGGCGACGACGCGCGCCATGTAGTTGGCGGGGAAGAAGGACCAGGCGCCGAAATCCGCCCGCATGGAACAGGTGAGCGCGAGCAGCCGGCCATCGGCGCTGACGGCGGCGCGGGTGGTGATGGCTTCCTCCCGCGCCATCAGGGCGGCGGTCAAATTCTCCCCCCGCGTCTCCCGCCACCGCACGGGGCGGGCGAACAGCCGGGCGGCAGCGGCGAGGCACAGGTCTTCCCGCAGCGGGATGATCTTCTGGCCGAAGCCGCCGCCCATCTCGGGGCTTTCGACGGTGACCTGGAATTCCCGCAGGCCGAGCCGCGCCGCGACGGCGCTGCGATAGGGGTGCGGCGCCTGGGTGCCCGTCCGCATCGTCAGGTGTTCGCGCCCGGCATCCCAGATCGCCAGCACGCCGCGGGGCTCCAGCGGTGCATGGGTCTGCCGGTGCTGGGCGAAGTGGGTTTCGATGACGCGGTCGGCACGGGCGAAGCCAGCGTCCAGCCCCGGCGTCCCGAAGGACTGGAAGGATACGCGATTGCCCGGCACCGCGGGATCGACGGCGATGGCGCCGGCCGCCGCCGCCTGGTCCATGGAGGCGATGGCGGGCAGCGGGTCCCAATCCACCGCCACCAGTTCCGCCGCATCCTCCGCCGCGATGCGGGTCGCGGCCAGTACCAGCGCCACCGGGTCGCCCACGAAGCGGGCGGTGTCCACCGGCAGCACCGGCATCTCCATCGGCAGCAGCCCCTCGATCGGCGGCGCCATCCGTAGCGGCGTGACCAGCGGGGCAAGGTCCCGCCCCGTCAGCACCGCGACGACCCCCGGCAGCGCCAGGGCCGCCGCGCTATCGATGCCGAGGATGCGCGCATGCGGATGCGGGCTGCGGAGGAACACCGCATGCAGGCAGCCCGGCGGGTCCGCGATATCGTCGAGGAACCGCCCCAGCCCACGCAGCAGCCGCGCATCCTCTCGCCGCCGCAGCGGTCGGCCGATCGGGCCTCCCGCTTCCGGCGGCGCCGGCACCTCCGTCATAGCCGCTGGCCCGTCCCGCGATCGAACAGGTGCAGTCGCGCGGGGTCGATGCCGACGGCGATCACCTCCCCGGCCGCGACGCGCCATTCCTTCGGCACCCGCAGCGTCATGGTGGTGCCGCCGGCGGCCAGCACCTCCAGATGCGTCTCCGACCCCAGGGGAGAGACGAGATCGACGCGGGCTTCGAGCGTGGCCAGCTCCGGCCCCGGCGCCCCCACATCCTCCGGCCGCAGCCCGAGCGTGACCTCCCGCCCCGGCGCGGCAGCGCCCTCGGGCAGCACCAGCCGGAGATCCCCGCGTACGAAAGCGCCATCGGGAGCGATCTCGCCCTCCACCAGGTTGATCTGCGGGCTGCCCAGGAAACCGGCGACGAAGGTATTGGCCGGGCGGGCATAAATGCCCTCCGGCGTGTCCAATTGCTGGATCAGCCCGCCCTTCATCACCGCGATGCGGTCCGCCAGCGTCATCGCCTCCGCCTGGTCGTGCGTGACATAGACGAAGGTCGCGCGCAGCCGCTGGTGCAGATGCTTGATCAGGCTCCGCATCGAAAGCCGCAGCGTCGCATCCAGGTTCGACAGCGGCTCATCCATCAGGAAGACGCTGGGCTTGCGGACGATGGCGCGGCCGAGCGCCACGCGCTGGCGCTGCCCGCCCGAAAGCTGCGAAGGCCGCCGGTCCAGAAGATGCGCGATCTCCAACTGCTCCGAGACCTCGGCGACGGCGCGGTCGATCTCGGCGCGCGGCGTGCGGCGCAGGATCAGCGGGAAGGCGATGTTCTCCCGCACGCTTTTGTTCGGATACAGCGCGTAGGACTGGAACACCATCGCCACTTCCCGCTTGTGCGGGGGCTGCCAGGTGACGTCGGCGGCATCGAAGCGCAGCGTGCCGTCGCTGATCTCCTCCAGCCCTGCGATCATGTTCAGCGTCGTCGTCTTGCCACAGCCGGACGGGCCGAGCAGCACCATGAATTCGCCATGCGCGATGGTCAGGTCCAGCCGGTCCACCGCGATGACGCTGCCGTAGCGCTTGGTGATCTGTTCGCAGGTGATGGTGGCCATGGCGCCGCTAACCCTTCACGGCCCCGGCCGTGAGGCCGGAGACGATGTAGCGCTGGAACAGCACCGCCATCAGCACGGGCGGGATGATGGCGATGACGCCCGCCGCATTGACGAAGGAAAAGCTGGTGGTGAAGTCCATGATGAAGCCGGAGATGACGATGGGCAGCGTCTGCGCCGCCACATTCTGCGTCAGCACCAGCGCGAAGACGAATTCATTCCACGATGTCAGGAACGCGAAGGTGAGGGAGGCGACCAGCGCCGGCAGGGACAGCGGCAGGTAGACATGCCGCAACGCCCCCCAATGCCCGCAGCCATCGATCCGGCAGGCGCGGTAGAGGTCCCGCGGTATGCCCTCGAAGTAGGAGATCAGGATGAAGATGGTGAAGGGTACGGTGATGGCGAGGTAGGTGACCACCAGCGCGCCCAGCGTGTTGATCAGCCCGAGATTCCGGATGACCAGAAACAGCGGCACGATCAGCGCGATATCTGGCACCACGCGCGTCGCCAGCACGGTGTAGAGCGTCGCCTTGCGGCCACGGAAATCGATCACCGCGATGGCATAGGCCGCGGTGATGGACAGCAGCAGGTTCAGCACCGCCACCCAGGAGCCCACCGTCAGGCTGTTCCATAGCGAGGGCAGCAGGTTCGCCGCACCCGAGGGCAGGAAGCCGCCCGTCGCCGGGTCCCCCTGCCGGCGCGTTTCATAGGTCACCTCGCGGTCCGTCGCGGTGATGATGGCCTCGAAATTGCGCAGGCTCGGCTCCGGCGGCAGCCAGTTCGGCGGCACCGCCGTGATCTGCGCCTCCGTCTGGAGGGAGGAGGACACCAGCCACGCCACCGGCCCCACCACATACAGCACGAACAGCGCGGAGAAGCCGGCCAGCAGCAGTCCGCGCAGGATGCGGGGGGCCAGGGGGCGCCGGGATGTGGCCATCAGATGCGCTTCCCCAGCCAGCGGATCAGCGCCCAGCTCATCAGGAAGGTCACCATCGCGAGCACATAGCTCATCGCGGCACCGGTCCCGAAGCGGAGCGAGCGGAAGGTCTCGACATAGATCAGCCAGGACAGGGTGAAGGAGGCATCGCCCGGCCCGCCCTGCGTCATGATCAGGAACAGGTCGAAGTGGCGGATGCTGATCATCACCTCATAGACCAGCACCAGCATCAGCCCCGGCCGCAGCGCCGGCAGCGTCACATGCACGAAGCGCTGGAACAGGTTCGCGCCATCCACCTTGGCGGCGCGATACAGATCATCCGGAATCGCCTTCATGGTGACGATCAGCAGCAGCGCCGCCAGCGGCATCTGTTTCCACACGGCCGCATTGGCAATCAGCAGCAGGGTCAGGTCCGGATCACCCAGCCAGACCCGATATTTCTCCAGCAGGCCGAGCTGCACCAGCAGGCCATTCAGCAGGCCATAACCGGGGTCATAGATCCATTTCCACATCAGCCCGTTGACGACGGAGGGCGTCGCCCACGGCACCAGCAGCAGGGCCGACAGGATGCGGCTGCCGGGAAAGGCCTCGTTCAGCAGCAGTGCCACGCCCACCGCGAGCACCGTCGTCACCGCCACCGTCACCACGGCATAGACGGTGGTCCGGCTGACCGCGAGCCAGAAGCGTTCATCGTCGAAGATGCGGAGGTAGTTGTCGAAGCCGATGAAGGGCCGCCGCAGCGGCCGCGTCAGCACGATGTCGTGCAGGCTGACCCAGAAGGAATACAGGATCGGATAAGCCGCGACGACGAGCAGCACCGCCACCACCGGAAACACCAGCAGGGCGGCGCTGCGTTCATCATAGCCGAAGCGCCTGTTGAGGGCCGCCAACACTCAGCGAAACGCCCGGCGCAGCTCCGTCCACTTCGTGGCCGCACCTCGCATCGCCGCTTCCGGCTCCGCCCGGCCGAGGCAGACGGCCTGCCAGGCCTGGTTGGACGTCTCCACCCACTCGCCGAACCACGGGGAGATGGTGTCCTTCTTCTTCGCCAGCATCGCCTGCTGCGCGATCACGGCGCCGCCGCCGGCCCAGCGCTGCCAGAAGGCCGTGACATCGGCGTCCTGGTTCACCGGCAGGGCGCAGGTCGGCAGGCCGACATCGGTCAGCAGCAGCTTCTGGAGGGAGTAGTTGCCGCTGGTGTCGCGCCCACCGAAGAATTCCATGAAGCGCAGCGCCCGTTCCCGCCGCGCGCGGTCCGCCTTCGCCGCCGGCGTCATGCCGTAGAAGCGGATCCAGCCCAGGGTGTTGTTCGTCCCATCCGGGCCACCCTTCGGCATCAGCGCGATGCGGATCTTGCCCGCCGCCGTCGCCTGGCTCGCATCGTTCAACGCCCGGATGCGATAGGTCGGCACGATGGCGAAGGCGGCCTGGCCGCTGCCGAAGGCGCGGAGCCCGTTGATCTCCCCGGTTTCCACCGCGCCGGGGGACAGGATGCGATGCGTGGCGATCGCTTCCCGGATGAAGCGCGCCGCGCGCACGCCGCCGCGGTTCGCATCCGCCATCACGGCGTTGCCGCCATCATCCACCATCCGCCCCCCGAAGGCGTAGGTGAGGGCGGAGACGAATTCGATCAGCCAGGTATCGGCGGCCAGCGACAGCAGCAGCGGGAATTCCGGCCCGCCCTGCTGCTTGATGCGCAGCGACTGCTGCACGACCTCGTCCCAGGTCGTCGGCGGCGCCGCGATGCCGGCCTTCTCCAGGATTTCGGTATTGTACATGAAGCTCATATGGTCGCCGTAATAGGCGAGGCCGTATTGCTTGCCGCGATAGACCATGGATTGCGTGCAGTAATCCGCAGCCTCGGCGTTGTCGCGCATGAGTTGCGGCACGTCGTTGATATCGGCCAGCCAGCCGGCCTCGGCGAATTCCGGCAGCCAGGCGTCGGAGATCCAGGAGACATCGATCGGCGCATTGCCGACCAGGCGCGTCACCAGCGCGGTGCGGAACTGCGCCCAGGGGAAATTCTCATAGTTCACGCGGATATTCGTCGCGCGTTCGAAGGCCGAGATCTGCGCCCGCACCTGATCGACGGCGGCCGACCAGCCGATGAAGTTGACGGCGCCCGGCGCCTGCGCCGCGGCGCGATCCGCGCCCAATCCCGCGATGATGGCGGGGGAGGCTGCAAGCCCGGCCAGCAGGCCGCGGCGCGGAAGGGTTGTCATCGTCATGGCCAGGCTCCTGTCTCGGACGCAGGAAGTATGGAGCCTGTCCACCCACTGTCCAGCGCCATTGGCAGCCAGACAACAAAATCGATCTCACCGGCACCCTGGGCCAGGGCCCCTCGCGCCCTATCGCCAGGACGGCATCAGGCGCCCGCCACTTCCTCGAGCGGTGCCTGGCTTGGCCGCAGCCCCGTCCCGCGCTGGATATCCCGCAGGCAGGCCGCTTCCCCGCGCCGCGCCGTGCCCACCGCCCGGGCGGCCGCGAAGGCAACCCGCAACGCCGGCGCCGGCCCGTCTTCCCGATACAGCACGATATCCAGGTGGCATTGCGGCGCCTGGTAGTGCCAGACCTCCGCATTGCCTTCTTCCCGCTTCAGCCGCGGCTCCCCCAGCCAGCGGGTGATGACATCGGGCGGCTGTCCGACAAGCTGGCCCGCCAGCGTCGGCGCGGTGCCGGGCGGCGAGGGCCTGGAAACCGGCGGCGTGCCCGCCCCGGGCGGCGCGCCTTCACCCCCCGCGGCCGCGGGGCGCGGGGCGATTCCGGCAATCGAGGCCTGGTGGGAGGCCAGGGCTTCCTGCAGCACTTCCGCGGCATCCGTCGGCTGCTGTGCGCAGGCTGCCGGCAGCAGCAGCGCCGGCAGGATCAACAGGTGAAACAAGGGGCGCACCGGGGCGGTGCAATGATCACCCCGGTGTGCCCCCAAGGGCCTCACGGCCCTGTCAGCCTTCCGCGTAGCCGCGCGGCGCCGGGCCGGGCGGCACCTGGGCGTCGCCCAGCATTTCCATCCGGCCGGAGATCTGGCCGCCATCCTCGACCATCAGGCGGCGGCAGCGCGCCACGCCGACGATGCGGCCGGTGCCGCGGATGACGAGCTGGCCGCGCGCGGTCAGGGTGCCGTCGAAGGTGCCGGCGATTTCGGCGTCCTCGACCTGCACTTCACCCTTGAAGACACCGGTCTGGCTGATCGCCAGCTCGGTCGCCTGGATCATCTGGCTCTCGACCGTGCCTTCGACCACCAGGCGCTCGGCATCCGTCACCGTGCCCTGCAGGCTGATGCCGCGGCCGACGACCAGGGTGCGGCGTTCCGGCCCGCCGCGCTGGGGCGTCGGCATGCCAGGCATGCCGGGCTGCTGGCCGGGGCCACCGCCGGGCATGCCCATCTGGCCCATCTGGGGCGGGCGCGGCGGGATTGCGGTCCCGGCCGGCGGCGTGGGGCCCAGGGGCATGGTGGGGGTCGGCGCGGTCGGCTTCGGGGGCAGGCTCATGGTGGCAACATCCCTGGTGGGTCGGAACGGAGGAGCGCCCAGCTCCGGGTCACGGGCGGTGGGCACGGTGGCAGGCTGCGGTTCGGGACTGGGCGCGGCCGGCTTTTCCTCGCGCCGGCGGCCGAAGACATTCATGATCGGTCCCCTTCAACGGTCGAAGGTGGCGAAGGCGCAACCCGCCGCATCGCGTTCGTCACGCCACGCCGCGGGAAGCACGCCGCCACGCTCCGTGCTCAGCCACCGGCTAACATGGCGAGCGGCGGAAAGACAACGGCAGCGGCCCTTTTCCCATACTTGTCCACAGAGTCATCCCCCGGATTCCGAATCGGCCCGGCGCGGGGAAATCATCCGAGCCGCCCTGCAGTGCCGCGTCCAAGCGCCGTATCCCCCTGGTGCAACAGGTGGGTCATGGCGGCCGTGCCCAGCACCGGCACCAGCAGGTTGAGCACCGGGATGGCAGCCAGCGCGGCCAGCACAGCCCCCAGCGCCCACACCACGCCGCGCCGGCGGCGACGTAGCGCCGCGGCGGCCTGGCCCCCCATCCGCCGCTGGGCGACGCCGTCGAACAGCCCTTCCCCCAGCGCGATCGCCGCAACCAGCCACAGCGCCACCGTGCCAACCACCGGCAGCAGCAGGGATAGCGGCAGCAGGATCAGCGTCAGCCCCGCCATCTTCGCCGCCAGCCCCAGGGCAGACCCGATCTGCGCCGCAACCGGGCTGCCTTGGGGCGGGCCGAGCCAGGGGTAGTACCGCGCCTCCACCGCCGCGGCGACGCCATCCAGGAAAAGCCCCCCGATCGCCAGCACCAGCGGCAGGAACAGGAACCAGGATGCCACCAGCACCAGCAGCCCCCCTGCCGCCGCCGCGACGCCCGCGAACCACCCGGTACCGGCCGCCAGATGCCCCAACCCCCAGGCGGACGCCGCGCCAAGCCCGAGGATGGCCAGCAGCGCCACACCCGCGCCCAGCAGCACGGGGCGGCGAAAGGCTGGGTCCGGAAGCTGGCGGATCGCCAGCAGAAGCGCGTTGAACATCCTCAGGCACTAGCCCCGGCGCCCCGCTTCCGGCAACTTCCGCCGCCCTTCACTTTCCCCTCTCGCTCCCCCGAGGTTCCGCCCCATGCCCAGCCCCACCCTGCCGACACTCGATATCCTCGGCATCGGCAACGCCATCGTCGATGTCCAGGCGCGGGCGGACGACGCCTTCCTCGCTGCCCAGGGCATGGCCAAGGGCGGCATGGCGCTGATCGACGCGGCCGCTGCGGGGGCGATCTATGCCGCCATGGGCGCCGGCGTCGAAAGCTCCGGCGGGTCTGCCGGCAATACCTGCGCGGTGGCGGCCGCCCTCGGCGCCCGCGTCGGCTTCCTCGGCAAGGTCGCCGATGACGAACTCGGCCGCGTCTTCGCGCACGATATCCGCGCTGCCGGCGTCCGCTTCCCCACCGCGCCCCTGGCCGAAGGCGCGCCGACGGCCCGCTGCCTGATCCTGGTGACGCCGGACGGCCAGCGCACGATGAACACCTTCCTCGGCGCCTGCGTCACCTTCGGCCCCGATGATGTGGATGAGGCCGAGGTCGCCTCCGCCGGCGTCATCTACCTCGAGGGCTATCTGTTCGACCCGCCCGCCGCCCAGGCCGCCTTTCGGAAAGCCTCCCAGGCCGCCCATGCGGCCGGTCGGAAAGTGGCACTGACGCTCTCCGATGCCTTCTGCGTTGGCCGCCATCGCGCCGCCTTCCGCGCCTTCGTGCAGGAGGAGACGGATATCCTGTTCGCCAATGAGGCCGAACTCCTCTCGCTGTATGAGACTGAGGATTTCGACGCAGCCCTCGCCCAACTCCGCCAGGAGGTGGCGCTGGCCGCGGTGACCCGCAGCGAGAAGGGCAGCGTCGTCATCGCCGGCGCCGAGACTGTCACCGTCCCCGCCGTGCCGACCCAGGTGGTGGACACCACCGGCGCCGGCGATGCCTATGCCGCCGGCTTCCTCGCCGGGCTCGCCCAGGGCAAGGCGCTGGCCGAATGCGGCCGCTGGGGCAGCGTGGCGGCGGCCGAGGCGATCAGCCATTTCGGCGCCCGCCCGCAGACCGATCTTAAGGCCCTCGTCGCCAGGGGTTGATCGACTGGTGGGTGAGCCGGGGGGACGGAAACGTCCCCTTTCTCGGCGCCCCTCGTCCCATGCAGGGCAGCCGCCCGTCCATAGGCGCGGTTCTTGCTCGCTTTTTTGCGCCGGCCCCCGTATGTGTGCGCCGCATCAATCCAAAGGCCCCTGCCTTGAGCCCGTGAGGACCGTCCGAAACGGTCAGTCACGGGATGGCGCGGGTCGGCCCGAACGAAAGCCGTACTGCCCCATGGAACTCCGCAACGTCGCGATCATCGCGCATGTCGACCACGGCAAGACGACGCTGGTGGACAATCTTCTGAAGCAGGCGGGCGCATTCCGCGTCAACCAGGTCGTCGCCGAGCGGGCGATGGACCGCAACGACCTCGAACGCGAACGCGGCATCACCATCCTCGCCAAGTCCACCGCGGTGGAATGGAAGGGCGTGAAGATCAACATCGTGGACACGCCCGGCCACGCCGATTTCGGCGGCGAGGTCGAACGCATCCTCTCCATGGTCGACGGCGCGGTCGTGCTGGTCGATGCGGCGGAAGGCGTGCTGCCACAAACGAAATTCGTGCTGACCAAGGCGCTCGCCCGCGGCATCCGCCCGATGGTCGTCGTGAACAAGGTGGATCGCCAGGACGCGCGGCCTGACGAAGTCCACAACGAGATGTTCGACCTCTTCGCCGCCCTCGGCGCCGATGACAACCAGCTCGACTTCCCCATGCTGTTCGCCTCCGGCCGCCAGGGCTGGGCGGATGAGACGATGGACGGCCCGAAGAAGGACCTCTCGGCCCTTTTCGACCTGATCCTGAAGCATGTCCCGGCACCGGGGCTTGATCCCTCCAAGCCCTTCGCGATGAACGCCGCGATCCTGGAGGCCGACAACTTCCTCGGCCGCATCCTGACCGGCCGCATCGAGCAGGGCACCGCCCGCATCAACATGCCGGTCAAGGTGCTGCGCCGCGATGGCTCCGTGGTGGAAACCGGCCGCCTGACCAAGCTGATGACCTTCAGCGGCCTGGAACGCGTGCCGGTCGATGTGGCCTATGCCGGCGACATTATCGCCATCGCCGGCCTCGGCAACGGCACCATCCCGGACACCATCTGCGACCCCTCCGTGGCCGAGCCCCTGCCCGCCATCCCGGTCGATCCGCCGACACTCGCCATGACCTTCCGCATCAATGACGGCCCGCTCGGTGGGCGTGAGGGCAAGAAGGTCACCTCCCGCCAGATCCGCGACCGCCTGCTGAAGGAAGCCGAGGGCAACGTCGCCATCACCGTCAAGGTGTCGGAGGAAGTGGACGCCTTCGAGGTCGCCGGCCGCGGCGAACTCCAGCTCGGCGTGCTCATCGAACAGATGCGCCGCGAAGGCTTCGAGCTCACCATCGGCCGCCCGCGCGTGCTGATGCGGGAGAACCCGGAGACCGGCGAGAAGGAAGAGCCCTTCGAGGAATGCCTGGTCGACGTCGATGAGGAATATTCGGGCGTCGTCGTGCAGAAGCTGTCCATGCGCAAGGGCCAGATGCAGGACATGCGCCCGTCCGGCGGTGGCAAGCTGCGGCTGACCTTCCACATCCCGTCCCGCGGGCTGATCGGCTACCACGGCGAATTCCTGACCGACACGCGCGGCACCGGCATCATGAACCGGATCTTCTCCGGCTATGAGCCCTGGGCCGGGCCGATCGAGGGCCGCCGCAACGGGTCCCTGATCAGCAACTCCGATGGCGAGGCGATCCAGTACGCGCTGTTCTACCTGCAGGATCGCGGCACGCTGTTCGTCGACCCCGGCGTGAAGGTCTATGTCGGCCTCATCCTCGGCGAGCATTCGCGCGACAACGACCTCGACGTGAACCCGATCAAGGAAAAGAAGCTCACCAACATCCGCGCCGCCGGCAAGGATGAAGCGCTTCTCCTGATCCCGCCGCGCCGGATGAGCCTGGAGCAGGCCATCGCCTACATCGAGGATGACGAGCTGGTGGAAGTCACCCCCGCCGCCATCCGCCTCCGCAAGCGCTACCTCGACCCGCATGAGCGGAAGAAGCACGCGCGCCGGTCGGAGAGCGAAGCAGCGTAAGCTGTTCGCCAACAACTAAGCGGCGTAAGCCGTTGGCTGGCTGGCTGAACCGGACAACGCCCGGGCCGCAAGGTCCGGGCGTTCTGCTGTCCACCCCATCGGCCACGCCTATGGCGGTGATCGGCGTCAGGCGCCTTCCAAGCCTCGGCGCTCTCTGATTATGGTTCCCTACCCGGAAACACCGACCAGAGATCCCCCATGCCCACCACCCCGAAGCCCCTCTCGATGGACGATCTGGCCCGCGTCAGCGGCGGGGCAAATTTCTTCGGCGGCAGCGACGCCGACAGCATCGCCACCGGCGCAGGGAACGATGTCATCTTCGGCATGGAGGCTAACGACAGCCTGTCCGGCGGCGCCGGCGACGACGCGATCAGCGCCGGCGCCGGCAGCGACGAAATCTCCGGCGGCAGCGGCGATGACACCACCTCTGGCGGCACCGGCGATGACACCATCTCCGGCGATCGCGGCGCCGATGCCATCTTCGGCGGTACCGGCGATGACCTGCTCGATGGTGGTGCGGGGCGGGATGTCATCGACGGCGGCGCGGGCGAGGATACCATCACCGGCGGCGACGGCGCGGATATCCTGTTCGGCGGCATCGGGGACGGAGCACGGGATACGATCGACGGCGGCGCCAACGCCGACACCATCGTCTGGGGCCCCGGCGACGGCAACGACCGGGTGGATGGCGGCACCGGCACGGATAAGCTGATGATCACCGGCGTCAGCCAGGAAACCGTCCGGTCCATGCTCTACCTGTCCGATCCGAACGTCGGGATGATGATCGGCACCGATGGAACGCTGCGCTTCGTCGATGAACGGGGCAACCCGGTCTCCGTCTCCGGCACGCTGACCATCGGCACGGAAACCGTGGTGTTCGAGAATATCGAACAGATCTGGGCGAAACCCGAGGACTGACCGGGGGTGAAGGCCGGGGGCCAAGGGGTAGTGACCCCTTGCCCCCGGACCCCCAAACCAGTGTTTTTTGGGTACACCGGCTTCGCGCAGCAGAGCGGCGCGGTCACCGGCCAGAGCAGGGTTGTCCTCCAGCACTCACAGCGAGACCGCCAGGTTCTCACGAAACGCGTCCGGGCGCGCCGGTCGGAGCGCGAAGCGGCGTAAGCCGTTCGCTAACGCTCAGGCGGCGTTACGCCGCATCATCGCACAGCTTCTGGAACAACCCGGGCCACAAGGTCCGGGTTGTCCCCTGCCTGGGACGGTTCACCTCCGTGCCATAGGCGCCGTCGATGGACGCGAGAGGAAAAATCCCGTCCCGGCGCGGCGGCGGCAGCGATAAGATCCGGCAACCCAACCCCATCAGGCAGTCCGAACCGATGTGCCCTACCCCGCGACCGATCTCCCCCAAGGACCTGCACCTGGTCACCGGCGGCAAGACCGTCGAGGGCACCGGCAGCGCCAACCTGCTCCGCAGCTTCGACGACGACGACCAAGTCTTCGGCCATGGCGGCGATGACAGCATTTCCAGCGGTGACGGTGCCGATCAGGCGCGGGGCGGGCAAGGACACGACACGCTCGACGGCGGCAGCGGCGACGACACCTTGTATGGCGACGAGGGCAACGATGAACTGCGCGGCGGCGAGGGGCGGGATACGCTCTGGGCCGGCAACGGCGACGACACCGTCGAGGGTGGGGCCGGGGGTGATTTCGTCATGGGCGATGTCGGCCAGGACCAGATCGCGGGCGGTGCGGGCGATGATTCCCTCGCCGGTGGCCTGGGCCACGACACGCTGCAGGGCGGCGAGGGCAATGATCTGCTTTGGGGCGGCGCGCAGGGCTGGCCCGACCGCGCGGCGGACCTCCTCGATGGCGGCTCCGGCGATGACGAACTCCTCTGGCGGCCCGGCGAAGGCAACGACACCCTCGACGGCGGGACCGGCCGCGATGCGCTCACCATGGTTGGGGTCACCTGGCAGCAGGTGGTGGCCGGGCTCGAGCTGCTCACCGCGGGGGTGAACGTGCAGATCGGGCAGGGAGGCTTCATCACCTTCACCAACAGCGCAGGCCAGCCCCTCGGCGTCTCCGGCACCGTGACCCTGGGCGGCGAGACGCTGACCTTCCGCGGCATCGAGACGATCCGCGCCGACGGCTGGTCCTGACCGGGGCGAGATCCGACGCCACCCGATCTCCCTCGACGAATTGGCCTGCGTCATCGGTGGCGTGAGCCGGGAAGGCACGAACAGCGCCGACTCCCTGCGAACGGGTGCTTTGAACGACGCCGTCAACGCCATGCGCGGCGCAGCTCAGGCTTTGACTGCGCTGGGCCACATGCGCTCCGCCCGGCGGCACTACCAACCGACCCCATTCCCAGCGGCGGAATTCGGGAGGCGATCCAGTGCCACCCCACCCATAGCGCGCTCCTATCGCGCGCATCGAAACCTTCTGGTTCAGTCCCGCCGCAAGGCCTGCCAATCTGTCCGCATGGCGACCAACCCCGGAGAATCTCATGACCCAGCCCACCAGGCTTGATGACAAGGCGCTCGACAAGGTCACCGGCGGCACGGCCGGGACATCGGGCGCCGATACGCTGGTCGGCACCACGGCCGGCGAGAGTTTCAGCGGTCGAGCGGGCGATGACATGATCTTTGCCGGCGGCGGCAATGATGAGGTGTCCGGCGGCAAGGGCGATGATGTCGTCAGCGGCGGGTCCGGCGATGACACCCTCTCGGGCAATCGCGGCAATGACTACCTCTATGGCGGCTCCGGATCGGACCAGATGTCCGGCGGCGCGGGGCAAGACCTGCTCGATGGCGGGTTTGAGGACAATGCCAGTGACACGGCCCTCGGCGGGGGGAACACCGATGGCTATATCTGGGGGATCGGCGACGGCAATGACAGTTTCGATGGTGGCGATGGCACGGACTATGTCTTGCTCGATGGCATCACGGCGGATCAGCTGGCCGATGGCCTGAGCCTCGACACGCCGGGGCTCACCCTGACGATGACGCCCAACGGGTCCTTCGCCTTCCTCGATGCCGCCGGCAACAGCGTCTCCGCCAGCGGCAGCATCACCATCGGCGACCAGACGCTGACCTTCAGCAACCTGGAACGCATCGCCTGCATGACCTGATGCGGCTGCCTCTTGTACCCGACCCAGCCGCGTAAGCGGCTGGGTCGGGTACGCGGCGCCTTGACGCCGCGGCCGCCGCGTCGCTCCATCACGGGATGTCCGACAATCCCGCCACCGATGCGAGCCTGATGCGCGAGGCCGAAGCCGCCCGGGGCTTCGCCCACGCCCCCTATTCCCGTTTCCAGGTCGGTGCCGCGCTGCTGGCGGAGGACGGCAGCATCCAGCGCGGCTGCAATGTCGAAAACGCCAGCTACGGCGCCACGATCTGCGCCGAGCGCACCGCCATTGTCGCCGCCGTGGCGTCCGGCCATCGGCGCTTCACCGCGATTGCCATCGCGGGTCCCACCGGCATCGCGCTTGGCCCGTGTGGGATGTGCCGGCAGGTGCTGTCCGAATTCTCCCGGGATGGGGCGCTGCGCGTCATTACCCGCGATGCCGCCGGTGCGCTTCGCAGCACCACAATCGGCGCACTGCTGCCGGCCGCCTTCGGTGCCGAAGACCTGCACGCCGCGGGAGCCGAATAGAGACGAAGCGGGGGGGGGAGGGCGCCCGCGGCGCACCGCCGGAGGAGGTCCGGATTGGGGGGGTGCAGCGCGCCGCGGGCATCCGGTCCGCCGGGTGGGGGGCACCCATTGCAGGACCTAGATACAAAGCTACACGTAGCCAGCCCTGACCCCAAGGAATTTCGGTTCCTTCGTAGCGCATGGCAGGCTTGCAACCCATGCTCCCCGAGCGTTGCTCTCCGACAAATTCGCTCGTCGCCCTCATCGAGTAACGGGAAAGGGTTGGGAGGCGCCCCGGCGTTAGGAGTTTGTCAGTCTTTGCAGAGGCCATGTCTTCTGCGCCACACTTCGTCCGACAGGATCGCAGGGCTCCGATGACGCTACCCGACCACCCGCTGCCGGATGCCGCCGCGACCGGCGCGCGACCCATACGCCTGCTGCTGGACGGGCGCGGCCGCATCCTGCTGCCGCCCCTGCTCCGCCAGGCGACCGGGCTGGAACTCGGCCAGCCCTTGGCCATCCGCATCGCCGATGACGAAATCCGCGTCACGCCCGTTACAGCCCCAGCCGACGCCCCAGCCGACGCCCCTCCGGCTGACGGCCAGGAGCCGCGTTTGCCAACGCTCGATCGCAAGGGCCGGCTGACCCTGCCCGCACCCCTGCGCACGGCGCTCGGCCTGGTTCCCGGCGCTGCTCTGCTCATCCAGCCGACGCCCCCCGGCCTTCGCATGGTGACACCGGGCCGCCTGCTGGGCCGCCTGCGCGAAGCCCGCCTGGCCCTGACACGCCAACTCGCCCAGGGCTGATCACTTTCCCCAAAGGGGCTGGGTCCCCAAAGGGGCTGGCGACACGCCCCCGAGGGCGGCGAGGATAGGGGTATGACCCTGTTCCGCGATCGGCGCTTCCCCCTCATGCTCGCCCTCGGCTTCGCCGCCGGCCTGCCGCTGCCGCTCGCGGCCGGCCAGGTGCTGCGGCAGTGGTTCGTCGAAAGCGGCATGTCGCTCGGCGCCATGGGCATGACGGCGCTGATCGGCCTGGCCTATGCCAATAAGTTCCTGTGGTCCCCGGTCTTCGACGCCGTGCGCCCGCCCTTCCTCGGGCGGCGGCGGGGGTGGCTGGTCTGCCTGCAATTCGCGCTGATGGCCGCCATCGCCGCTATCGGACTGACGGACCCGACCCAGGGCGCTGAGCTCACCGTGGCGCTCGCCGTCCTCGTCGCCTTCCTCTCCGCCAGCCAGGACATCGTCATCGATGCCTGGCGAATCGAGATGCTGGGTGAGGATGATGAATGCCAAGCCTATGGCCTCGCCGCCTATGTCTGGGGCTATCGCATGGCCCTGCTGGCCAGCGGTGCCGGCACGCTGTTTCTCGTCGCCCATCTCGGCTGGGGGGGCGCCTATCTCTGCGCGGCGGGGCTGATGGTGGTCGGGCTCGCGGCGACGCTGATGGGGCAGGAAGCGCCGCCCGCTCCGCGCGTCGCGCTCGGTTGGCGTCGGCGGCTGCGCGAATCCGTGCTGGACCCGTTCCTCGATTTCACCCGCCGCCGTTACTGGCTCGCCATTCTCGTCTTCATCGCGCTGTTCAAGTTGGGCGAGGCGCTGGCCAGCATCCCGCTGACCCGTTTCTACCGGGATGAGGGTTTTACGCGGGAGGATGTGGCCGCCGTCGGCACGGTTTTCGGCCTCGCCGCCACCCTGCTGGGCGCAGTCGCCGGCAGCTGGCTGATCGGCCGCATCGGTGTCGGTCGAGCGCTGATCCTTACCGGGCTCGGCCAGATGCTCTCGAACCTGATGTACCTGTCCCTGGTTGGCGGGGGGCGGGATATCCCGATGCTGTTCGCCCAGGTCGGCATTGAGAACTTCACCGACGGCCTCGCCGACGCCGCCTTCCTCACCTACCTCTCGGCGCTGGTGAACCGCAGCTTCAGCGCCACGCAGTACGCCTTGCTCTCCTCCCTCGCCGCCGTGCCGCTGCGGAGCCTCGGCGCCTCGGCGGGTGTGCTGGCGGAAGCGCTGGGCTGGTCGCAGTTCTTCGTGCTGACCACTGTGGCGGCGCTGCCGGCGATGGGCGTCATGCTGTTTCTCCTGGCCCGGCTGCCGCCACCACCGCCGAGGCAGGAGCGGCCGGCATGAACCCGGTATGGCTGACCCCGGTCTTGCTGGTCTTTTCCAACGTGCTGATGACCTTCGCCTGGTATGGCCATCTAAAGGCACCGTCCTGGCCGATGTGGCTGGCCATCCTGGTGTCCTGGGGTATCGCGTTCTTCGAATACTGCCTCGCCGTGCCGGCCAATCGCCTGGGCTACGGCACCTTCACGGGACAGCAATTGAAGGTGATGCAGGAGGTGATCACGCTGGCGGTCTTCGCCATCTTCAGCGTCACCTTCCTCGGTGAGACCATCCGCTGGAACTTCGTCGCGGCCGGGGCTTGCCTGGTCGCGGCCGTCATTTTCATTTTCCTGCCCGTGGGGGGTGAATAGGAAGCTACCCTTCCAGCACCCCATGCTGGCGCAGGAAGCCCAGCAGCGGCAGTAGCGGCAGGCCGAGGATGGCGCTGTGCTCGCCCTCCACACGGCTGAAAAGCTGGATGCCCGGCCCCTCCACGCGATAGGCGCCGACGCTCGCACAAATCACCTCGCCCTCGATGGCGAGGTAATCCTCGATAAATTTGTCGGACAATTCGCGCATCGTCAGCCGCGGCGTCGTCACGTCATGCCAGATGCGCTGGCCATGCCGCCAGGCGACGGTCGCCGTCACCAGTTCATGCCGCTGGCCACGCAAGGCCCGGAGATGCGCGCGCGCGCCGTCCAGACCCTCTGGCTTGTCGAACCAGCGCAGTTTTCCCTCGATGACACAGGTCAGCAACTGGTCGCCGCCAATCACCAGCGCCTCCGGCCGCTTGGCGGCGATCCGCTGGGCCTTGGCATCTGCCAGCATCAGCGCTGCCTCCACCGCCGGGATATCCTCGGCCTGGCAGGCTTCCTTGATCGAGGCCTCATCCACGAAGGCGGCCAGGGCTTCGAAGCGCAGCCCGGCGCCTTCCAGCATGGCCCGCCGGCTGGCAGAGGCACTGGCCAGCACCAGCGCCGGGGCCGGCGCCTGGATCACGCGCCGCCTCCCCTCAGCACACCGGCCGCCGGGTCTTCCGGGGCAGGCTGTGCGGATTTCAGGCGTCGGCGGGTATGCCAGGCATCCATCAATTGCAGCACCGTCGCCGCCGTTTCCTCGATCGACCGGCGCGTGACGTCGATCACCGGCCAGGCATGCGACGTGCAAAGCCGGCGCGCGGCCTGGATTTCCGCCTTCACCGCCTCATGGTCCACGTAATCCGTCGCATCATGGTGCACGCCATGGGCGCCGATCAGCTTCAGGCGATGACGGCGGATCTCGATCAGCGCATTGGTCTCGATATGCAGGCCGACGACGGGGCAGGGCGCGTTCTCCAGCTCGACCGGCAGCGCCGCGCCCGGCACCAGCGGCACATTGGCCGCCTTGATCCCGCGATTGGCGAGGTAGAAGCAGGTCGGCGTCTTCGAGGATCGGGACACGCCGACGATGCAGACATCGGCCTCCGCGATTCCCGCCGTGCCCTGTCCGTCATCATGCGCAAGCACGTAGTGCATGGCGTCGATCCGGCGGAAATAATCGGCATCCATCACATGCTGCGCACCGCGCTTTTCCCGCGCCTGCTCACCCGTCGCGGCCTGCAGCAATTCCATCACCGGCTCGAGCGGTGACAGATGCTCGATGCCAAGCCGCCGGCAATGTTCCTCCAGCGCCAGGCGCAGACTGCGATCCACCAGGGTGAACAGCACGGGGCCGGGCTCAGCCTCGATGCCTTCCAGCACGCGGTCCAATTGCAGGCGGGACCGGATCAGCGACCAGCGGTGATGGATGACATGAGGGTCCTCGAAGCGGGACAGCGTGGCGCGCGCGATCGAATTCAGCGTCTCGCCGGTGCTGTCCGAGACCAGGTGCAGGTTCGTCAAACGGTGCGGCATGCGCTTTCTGGCCCAGTTGGGGTCACGTGGGTGTCACGCGGGGGAGAGGAAACACGCGGGTGGGGATAACGGGGATGGCGGGGAAAACATCGGCCGGTCAAGCCCGATCCGCCGGTCAGCGGGGATATCCCCTCCGTCGCCGGTACACGGGACAGGATCACCCCCCACCGTGTGCCAAGCTGGGGATGCCCCGGATCGCAGCGCCGCGACAAGGGCTTGGCGCGCGAAGCTCACGTGGACAGGGTTGTGGATGAAAGTGGCGGCAGCGGTGATCCACAGCGTCCACAGGCCCTATTATCTACCCCTACTCTTCAAGGATTCTTTCTTCTTTGTTTAAGTTGGCTCGCCGGAAGCCCCGCAAGCGGGCAGGATGCGCGGCACCGAACAAGGGAGGTTGGCTTGACGGCTGAGGCAGCGGGAACGGCAACGGGCGAAGGCAAGCCCCTGCTGCGGGCAGTATCCGGCGAAGCGGTCTGGCCGCCGCCGATGTGGCTGATGCGCCAGGCCGGCCGATACCTGCCGGAATACCGGGCGGTCCGTGCCCAGGCTGGTGGCTTCATCAAGCTCTGCACGACGCCGGAGATGGCCTCCGAGGTGACGATCCAGCCGGTCCGCCGCTACGGCATGGATGGCGCGATCCTGTTCTCCGATATCCTCATGGTGCCCTGGGCGATGGGCCAGGGGCTGCGCTTCGAGGAAGGGGAGGGCCCGGTGCTGGACCCGATCCGCGATGCCGCCGGTGTCTCGGCGCTCGAGGTCGGCGCCATCCGCGCCCGCGCCGCACCGATCTTCGAGACCGTGCGGCTCACCCGCGCGGCCTTGGAGCGGGACCACCCGAAGACCACGCTGATCGGCTTTGCCGGCAGCCCCTTCACCGTCGCCTGCTACATGGTGGAGGGCCATGGCTCGAAGGATTTCCACACCGCGCGCGGCATGGCCTTCAATGACCCGGCCCTGTTCGCACGGCTGATCCGCGCCCTGGTCGAATCCACCACCGACTATCTGCTGGCCCAGGCCGAGGCGGGGGCCGAGGTGCTGATGCTGTTCGACAGCTGGGCCGGCATGCTGCCGCCGAGCCAGTTTCGGCGCTGGGTGATCGAGCCGACGGCACAAATAGTCCGCGCGCTCCGCAAGGCGCACCCCACTATCCCCATCATCGGCTTCCCGCGCTTGGCCGGTCCGCTGATCGGCGAATACGCGGCGCGGACGGGGGTGAACACGGTGGCCATGGACACCGCCATGGACCCTCGCTTCGCCGCATCCGTGGTGCCTGCCACGGTCGGGTTGCAGGGTAACCTCGACCCGCTGGCCCTGATCGCCGGCGGCTCGGCGCTGGAGGTAGAGGCGCGGCAGATCCTGGCCGCCATGCGCGGCCGGCCTTTCGTATTCAACCTCGGCCATGGGATCGAGAAGATCACGCCGGTCGAGAATGTCGCGGCGCTTGTGCGGATCGTTCGCTCCGGGGGGTAGACCCTACCCGGCATTGCTGCGACCGGCATTTTCCCCTGCGGGACGGGGAGAATGCCGTGGCGGCGGTTTCACCCCCTCACCGGGGCAGGAGTACGAACACCCGGGCAAGGTCCCGCATCCGTCCGGCCTGCTCGGCGGCCTCCGCCGTCCATCCCGTGAACAGGTCGGCTCGTGCCGCCCCACGGATCGCCCCCCCGGTATCCTGGGCCATGGTCAGCCTCTCCAGCGGCTCGCCAGCGGGCAGACGCCCTGCCACCCAGATGGGCGAGCCCAGCGGCAGCGCTGCCCGGTCCACGGCGACGGAGCGCCCTGGCGTGAGGGGTACGCCGAGTGAACCCAGCGGCCCCTTTTCGGGCGCGAGGTCCAGCGGTCGGAAGAAGACGTAGGAGGGATTGCGGTACATCAGCGCGGCCGCCGCTTCCGGCCCAGCCTGCCGCATCCAGTCGCGGATCGCCTGCATCGAGACGGCTTCGCGCGCCAGTGTGCCGTTATCCACCAACGCCCGCCCCACCGCGACATAGGCGTGCCCATTCTGCGCGGCATAGCCGAGGCGCAGCACCCGGCCATCGTCGAAGACAACGCGGCCGGAGCCCTGGATGTGCAGGAAGAAGGCGTCGATCGGATCGACCCAGGCCAGTTCCAGGCCTTGACCGGCCAGTGCCCCAGCGGCGATCGCCGCACGGTCATGGAACGGCACTAGCCGCCCTTCCCGCAGCATCCCAGCCGTGCGGCGGCCGCGCAGATCGTTCGCGAAGGCGCCGAGATCCACCTCGACCAGGGCGGGCGGGCGGGCCAGCAGGGGGGTCGGGAAGGTGGTGGTGCGCGTGGTGCTGCCGGGCAGGGAGGGTTCGTAATAGCCCGTCAGCCGGTCCTCCCCCACGGCCCAGGGAGTGAAGTGGCGCAGCAGGAAAGCGCGGCTCGCAGCCTCATCGCCTGGGGGCAGGCTGGCGGCTTCGGCGCAGGCCTGTGCGAAATCCCCGGCGCGGCGTGCCAGAGGGCCCTCGCCGCCGAGCGCGCGGTCGGGCGGCATCCGGCCCAGCGCTACGCAGCCTTCGCGAAAGGCGGGAATGGCCTCGGCGACGCGATCGGTCTGCCAGCCCGGCAGGTCGGTGAAGGCGACGGGATGGGGGAGGACCGGCGGCTCGGCGCAGGCCGAAAGCGCCAGAAGCCCGGCGGCGGGCAGCGCCCACCGCCAGGGAAGGCCGAGACTAGGCCGACTGGGTCGCGACAAGACGCCAGGTCGGGTCGGCAGCGCGCAGGTCGCGCTGGAAGGTCCAGACGTCGTTCAACTCCGTCACCGCTTCGGCCCCCGCCACCACGCCGCCATCGCGGGCGGTGGTCAGGTTCACCTGATCGCTGACGAAGCGGACGGTGACATCGGCGACAGTGCCACGCAGATCCGCCGCCTCGATTGCCGTCTCCTGGATGGAGCGGACCTCGCTGCGCTGCGTCTCGCCATTCTGCTCGCGGGCGGTGATGGCACCCTCGAAGCCGGCATAGGTGTCATCGGAGAGCAGGGCGCGCAGTGTCTGCCGGTCGCCACGCGCGAAGGCATCGACGATCATGCGGAACGCGCCCTCGGCCCCGCTGAGGAAACCGTTGGGGTCGAAGCCCTGGTCGATGCCGCGAATGCGCATCAGTGCCTGCCCCACCGGGCCGCGGGAGTCTGGAACGACATGGCGCGGCGCACCGGCGACGGCCTGCGCCGGGGGCAGCACGGGCATGTCGTTCTCCGCCGGCTTGGCGCCGCGGGGGTCATAGGGCGCCCCATCCTCACGTGGGGGACGCTCAAAGCCCGTGCGGCGTCCCAGAACGCTGCGCAGGCGCAGCACCAGGAAGGCCGCAACCATGGCAAACAGAATCAGATCGACAGGAAAGCCGCCGGACATTGCCAACTCCTCATCCTTCCCTCACTTAAGGGCGGCGGGGGTCCCCCGCAACGGCCCGATGAGGATTGGCTGCTTTTGGCATGAATATGCCTGCCAAAGCCTTTCACCCGATACTGCACCCAACACTGGGTCCCGCGATTGGGACCCGACACTGGGCCCGAGGACTGGGCCACGCAACGCAACACACCCGGGATGCCCTCGCGCCATGATCCTGCTCCGCCACGGTCAGAGCGAATTCAACCTGCACTTCAGCCAGACCCGCATCGATCCCGGCATCAAGGACCCGAAGCTGACGCCGCTCGGCCATCAGCAGGCCGAGACGGCGGCGGAGGCGATGGTGGGGATGGATATCCGCCGCATCATCGCCTCCCCATACAGCCGAACCCTGCAGACGGCGGCGCCGGTGGCGCGGCGGCTCGGGATTCCGGTGCTGGTCAATTCCCTGGTGCGGGAACGCTATGCCTTCACCTGTGACATCGGCAGCCCCGCCACCGCGCTGCGCGGGCAGTGGCCACACCTCGACCTCGCCCATATCGAGGAAGTCTGGTGGCCGGCGGATGAGGAACCGGCGGACCAGGTGCTGGCCCGCGCCGCGCTGTTCCGCGGCGAAATGGCGTCCCTGCCGGATTGGCAGCACACGCTGGTGGTGGCGCATTGGGGGTTCATTCTGGCAATGACCGGACAGAGCGTCGCCAACGGGACCTGGCTGCGCTGCGACCCGACCGAGCCCGCTTTGACCGAGGTCAGCTGGAAGCATCATTGAGTCTTGCCCTGCGGGCGCCGCCTCCGGCGGCTTGCTACGCGCCTACGCGCTGTTGATCGGGGCGATGCGGTTGCACTGTGCGCGGGCCGCCCTTGGCGTCCGAGGGCCCGTCGAGCCCTGTGGGCGCCGGCTCCGGCGGCTTGCTACGCGCCGACGCGCTGTTGATCGGGGCGATGCGGTTGCACTGCGCGCGGGCCGCCCTTGGCGGCCGGGGGATACGGAGTTCGGCTAGTGCGGCGCTGCGGCGCGTGCTAGCCGGACATTTCGCGATGCCTGACCAGACGGAACACCCATGTCCGATATGAACGCCCTCTCCTCCCCTACCCCGGACGGCCAGCAGGCGCCGCCGATCCAGCTCAACATCCAGTACACCAAGGATCTTTCCTTCGAGGTGCCCGGCGCGCCGGAGATCTTCGTCTCGCTGAAGGAACAGCCTCGCGTGGACCTGGCGCTTGATGTGCAGGCACGGCCGGTGCAGGGCGGCGGCAATGTGTTCGAGGTCTCGTTGCAGATCCGCGCCGATGCGAAGGTGGGCGAAACGCCCTGCTTCATCGCGGAACTCGCCTATTGCGGCGTCTTCACCATCAACGTGCCCCAGGAACACCTGGAACCGGTGCTGCTGGTGGAATGCCCGCGCCTGCTGTTCCCCTTCGCCCGCAACATCCTGGCCGACATCACCCGCGACGGCGGCTTCCCGCCCGTGTTGCTGGCACCGATCGACTTCGTCGCCCTGTGGCAGAGCCGCCGTGGCCAGACGGCCCCGCAGGTCGGCAACGCCTGATCGGGAAGCGACCCTTTGGCGGCGTGCCGGATGATGGGCCCGGCCGCCTCGCCAGGTTCCGCCTCGCGCTGACGCGACGGCTGGAGGGACCCGGCTTCTGGCGGGCGCTCGTCACCGCCTTCGCGTTGGGCGCCCTCGCGGCGCTGGCCCTGCCGCCGGTGCATCTCGTGCCGGTGCTGCTGGTCTCCCTGCCCGGCTTGTTCATCATGGTGACCGAAGCGCCGACCGCGCGCCGCGCCGCCTGGATCGGCATGGCCTGGGGCTGGGGCTTCCATGTCGCCGGGCTGCATTGGCTGACCAACGCCATCCTGACGGAAGCGGAACGCTACTGGTGGCTGGTGCCGCTGGCGGTGCCCGCGCTGGCCGTGCCGCTGGCGGCCTTCACCATCCTGCCGGCGCTGGCGTGCCGCCGGGCGATGGCGGGCTGGCCGCGCATCCTGGCCTTCGCCGCCGCCTGGCTCGCCGCGGAACTGCTGCGCGGCGCGGTCTTCACAGGGTTTCCCTGGAACCTGATCGGCACCGTCTGGGCCTTCGATGCCCTGCCGCTGCAGATCACGGCCTGGGTCGGCGTGCATGGTCTGGGGCTGCTGACGGTGCTGGTGATGCTGTCGCCGCTGGCCGGCTGGCGCGGCTGGGTCGCCGGCCTCGGCGGATTGGCGCTGCTGGGGGGCATCGGCGTGGCACGCCTGCTGCCGCAGGAGCCAGACCCCGAACAGGTGGCGCTGGTGCTGGTGCAGGGCAATATCGCGCAGGAAGCGAAGTGGCGGGAAGACAGCCGCATCCCGATCTTCCAACGCTACATCGACCTGACCACCGCCGGCATCCGCGCCGCGGAGCGGGACGCGCCGGACAGCCGCATCGTCATCATCTGGCCGGAGACCGCCAGCCCCTTCCTGCTGGCGAATGATCCCGCCGCCGCCCGGCTCGCCACCGCGCCACTGCCGCCGGGCGCGCTGCTGCTGGCTGGCGCCGTCCGGGCCGAGTTCGGCGCCGAAGGCCGGGTGAGCCGGGTGTGGAACAGCCTGGTCGCCCTCGACGCGCAAGGCACCCTGCTCGATGCCTATGACAAGGCGCATCTCGTGCCCTTCGGCGAATACACGCCGCTGCGGGGATTGCTGCCGATCCGCCTTGTCCTCTCGGCGATCGACTTCACCGCGGGGGCAGGGCTGCGGACCATCAGCCTGCCGGGCCTGCCCTCCTTCGGTGGGCTGATCTGCTACGAGGTGATCTTTCCTGGCCAGGTGACGGCAGCGGAACGGCCGGGCTTCCTGCTGAACATCACCAACGATGCCTGGTTCGGTGTCTCCGCCGGGCCATACCAGCACCTGGCCGCCGCACGGCTGCGCGCGGTGGAGGAAGGGCTGCCGCTGGCCCGCGCGGCACAGACCGGCATCTCCGCCGTCTTCGACAGCCGCGGGCGGGTGGTGGAACGGCTCGGCCTGGCAGAGACGGGCGCTCTGCTGGCCCCCCTGCCCAAGGCCGGGGACATGACCTTGTTCGCCCGGTTCGGATTGCAGATCCCCCTCGCTCTGCTGCTGCTGGTAGCGGGCCTTGCCATCTGGGCCACGCGCAGGGGGAGCAGCTCCGCACGGGGAAGCTTCGTCTGATGGCGTGGGCGCAGCCCCTGGTATTCGCGCTTTATTGAGATTTCTCAAAAGAGTTGACAATCACTGACTAACTCAGTAGCACCAGACCCGGCCCTTGGTGCACGGATTGCACTCATGTTGGCCCCACCCCGGGCCAGGATGGTCCTCCAGAGGGTTGGAATCACTTCCCTGGAGTGGAGTTCGGAACGTTGGCCATGCCGAGCGAAGACGTCGTTGAGCGTGTGGAGCGCGAGCATCGCCCCAGCCCGATCGACGTGCATGTGGGCAGCCGGGTTCGTCTGCGGCGCACCCTTCTTGGCATGAGCCAGGAAAAGCTGGGGGAGGCCCTCGGCCTGACCTTCCAGCAGGTCCAGAAGTACGAGCGTGGCGTGAACCGGATCGGCGCAAGCCGGCTGTTTGACTTGTCCCGCGTGCTGGATGTGCCGATCGGGTTCTTCTTCGACGACATGCCGCCTGAAATGGGCGGCAGCCAGTCCGGGCGTCGCTTCACCGGCTTCCAGGAATCCCAGGACGGCTTCGAGGACGATACCCTCCACCGGCGAGAGACGCTGGAGTTGGTGCGCGCCTATTACCGCATCACGGATCCCTCCGTCCGCAAGCGCGTCTTCGACCTGATCAAGACACTCGCCCCGAGCGAGTGACGCAGGTCGCCCCACGCGTGCAGCCAAGGGCGAAAATCCTGGGCTATCGCAACTGTGGGTTGTCGAAGACCGGGTTGCGGTAGCGGCGCAGCGCGCCATCCAGCGCGCCTGCGAGGTCCCGCTTTTCCTCCGCTGTCAGGAATCCGCCGAACTCGACGCTGCGCCGGCGCTGGCGCAGGAACAGCCGCGTCACGCCGCCATCTTCCTCCAGCACCACCCGGGTCCAATAGGGTTCGAGCTCGCTGACCCGGTGGCCGCCGCGGCCGTTGGCCGTGGAAATGCGCAACTGCCCTTCGGTCAGCCGCACCACCTCCACCGCCGCCTTGCTCCAGCGCCGGTGGATCGCCACTAGGAAGAGCACCAGCGCCACCTCGATGCCGAGGAAGGGCACGATCGGCCAGGCGCCCACCAGCACGAACACCACCGCCGGCACCGCGGCACCCAGCGAGGCCAGCGCACATAGCCACCGCAGGCCGCGCGCCGACAGGCTCCGGGGCGGCGTGCTGACGGCTTCGAACAGGATGGTGTCGGAAACGGCTGACATAGCATCCCAGTATGGGGTAGGCGTGGCGGAACGCCATGCCCCCACCAGCCCCCATGCCCCCGAAAAAACGCACACCCGCGACCAAGGGCGCAACCGCGAAGCCGAAGCGCGCGCCCCGCGCCCGCCGCCCGAAGACGATGCCCGCCGCGCAGGCCGAAACCTTCCTGCGGGCGCTGGCCGCGGCCAATCCGTCACCGGAAACGGAACTGCACTTCCGGGACGCCTACACCCTGCTGGTCGCTGTCGCGCTATCCGCCCAGACCACCGATGTGGCCGTCAACAAGGCCACCGCGACGCTGTTCGAGGTCGCGGCCACCCCCGCCGCCATGGTCGCACTCGGGGAGGAGGGTGTCGCCCAGCACATCCGGCGCATCGGCCTGTGGCAGGGCAAGGCGCGCAATGTCGTCGCCCTGTCGCGCCTGCTGCTGGAACGCCATGGCGGCGTCGTGCCGGCGGACCGCAAGGCGCTGGAAGCCCTTCCCGGGGTTGGTCGGAAGACCGCGAATGTCGTGCTCAATATCGCCTTCGGGCGGGAGACGATGGCGGTGGATACCCACATCTTCCGCCTCGGCAACCGCACTGGCCTCGCGCCGGGGAAGACGACGCGGCAGGTGGAGGATGGGCTGGTGAAGCGCTGCCCGCCCGACATGCTGCGCGATGCGCATCACTGGCTGATCCTGCACGGGCGCTACGTCTGCAAGGCGCGCGCCCCGGAATGCTGGCGCTGCCCGGCCATCGCCGCCTGCAACCACACGGCCAAGATCCTGGCGCCGCCAGCGCGATAGATCGCGGTCACTCCGCGGCCTGGCGGGGTGCGTCGCCGGCTTCGGGCCGACGCACCCGCAGCCGGCGGATGCGGCGCGGATCGGCATCCAGCACCCGGAATTCGAGGCCGCTGGGATGGCTGATCAATTCCCCCCGCGCCGGGACGCGCCCGGCCAGGGTGAAGATCAGCCCACCCACCGTGTCGATATCGGCGGCGCGTTCCTCATCGGTCAGCACCGTGCCGAAGCGGGCCTCGAAGGCTTCGACGGTGGTGCGGGCATCCAGTTCCACCGTCCCGTCGGGGCGGTCCTGCATGGTGGCGACGGCGACCTCGTCATGCTCATCGGCGATGTCGCCGACGATGGTCTCGACCAGGTCCTCGATGGTCACCAACCCGTCGATGCCACCGTACTCATCGACGACCAGTGCCATGTGGATGCGCGCCGCGCGCATCTGCAACAGCAGGTCGAGCACCGGCACGGTGGGCACGACGAACAGCGGCCGGCGCAGGATCGCGGCGAGGGAGAAGCCCGCGGGGTCCCGCCCCACGGCGGCGAAGACATCCTTGATGTGGACCATGCCGACGATGTCGTCGAGGTTCTGCCGATAGATGGGAAAGCGGCTATGGCCTTCGCGCTGGATCAGGCGGATGGTCTGTTCGAGCGTCAGGTCCTCCGGCATTGCGAGGATGTCGGCGCGCGGCACCATCACGTCATAGGCGGTCTTGTCGCGCAGCAGCAGGACGTTCGAGAGCAGCAGCCGCTCATTCAGGTCGAGCCCGCTGTCATTGTCTTCGGTCGGGTTGGCCGCGCGTTCTTCCTGGTGGCCTTCGAGCAACTCCTCCACCCGGTCGCGGACGCTTTCCGCCTCCCGCTTCTTGAGCAGGCCTTGCAGGCGCCAGAAGAAGCTGTTGCGGCGCTCGGCGGTATTGCCGCCATGGCCGTTGCCGTTGCCGCTCATGGCACGTTTCCGCCAGCACTCATGGCGCGGGGCGGGCGCGGCCGGACGCGGCGCCCTCCTTCCAAGGGTTGGGTCGGCCAAGGCGGCGCATCACGCGGGATTCCGCGCGCTCCATGCGGCGCGCCTCCCCGGCCAACAGATGGTCATGCCCCACCAGGTGCAGCGCCCCATGGGCGAGGAGATGGGCGAGATGGTCGGCAGGGCGGCGGCCATTCTGCCGGGCTTCCCGCCGCACCACGCCCAGCGCCAGGGCGATATCACCGAGATGCCCCGGCATGCCGCCGGGGAAGGACAGCACGTTGGTGGGCTTGGCCTTGGAACGATGGTCGGTGTTCAGCCGCTTCACCGCGGCATCATCGGCCAGCAGCACGGTAACCGCCCCGGTGGCGCCGGCTTCGCGCAGCGCGGCCGCGACGGCACGACGCGCCAGGTCTTCCGGTCGCCTTACAGCGGCATGCCAGCCGGATGCGGCCAGCACGACCGTGACGTTTCTCGAGTCATCTCCAGTCCCGGCCTCCACCGAAGCGGTGCGGCCGGGCGGTCTACTTAACGGTTCCATCTTTCTCCTTCTGCCCCCGGCTTCCCTGGAACGGGCCACCGGAGGCCGCGCCCCTGGATGCCTCATCCAGGCGCCCATAGGCCGCGACGATACGCGCAACGAGGGGATGCCTTACCACATCACGTTCCGCAAATCGCGCCACCGCGATGCCCTCGACCCCCTCGACGAGCGAGAGCGCCTCATGCAGCCCGGATTTCTGACCGGAGGGCAGGTCGACCTGGGTCGGATCGCCGGTCACCACCATGCGGCTGCCCTCGCCCATCCGGGTCAGGAACATCTTCATCTGGGCCGGGGTGGTGTTCTGCGCCTCGTCCAGGATGGCATAGCAATGCGCCAGGGTGCGACCGCGCATGAAGGCGAGGGGTGCGACCTCGATCTCCCCGGCTTCCATCCGCCGCTTGAGCTGCTCGGCCGGCATCATGTCATGCAGCGCGTCATAGAGCGGGCGGAGATAGGGATCGACCTTCTCCTTCATGTCGCCAGGGAGGTAGCCGAGCTTCTCCCCCGCCTCCACCGCCGGGCGGGACAGCACGATCCGATCCACGCGCCCGGCCTGCAGCAGCGCCACGCCCTGCGCCACGGCGAGGTAGGTCTTGCCGGTGCCGGCGGGGCCGACGCCGAAGACCATCTCATTGCGGGCGAGCATGTCGATATAGGCGGCCTGGGCCGGGGTGCGGGGCGCGATGGCGCCCTTGCGGGTACGGATCGCGGGGATGTCCTGCAAGGGCAGGCGGGGGTCCGCTTCCTGCACGCCCTCCGCCATCCGCATCGCCGCCTCCACCTCCGCCGATCCCACATGTTCGCCCTTCTGCAGGCGGCGCCACAGCGTGTTCAGCGCTGCCTCCGCCACCTCCGTCCGCTCCGGCGCGCCGGTGATGGTCAGGCGGTTGCCCCGGGTGCCGAGGCGGATGCCGAGCCGGACCTCGATGCGGGCCAGGTTCCGGTCATGCTCGCCATACAGCAGGGGCAGCAGGGCGTTGTCATCGAATTGCAGGTTGATGACGCGCGGGGCTGGCTGGTCAGCGGGGGCCGGGCGCGGGTTCGCGCGGGGTGGGAAGGAAAGCGCGGCGGGGGTGGTGTTCAAGCGGCGGCCTTCTCCTGACGGGGGGGGTGGGGTTGCGCCTCGGTGGCCTCGGTCCCCTCGGGGCCATCAAGGGAAATAGGGGAGGCATCACGGGAAACGGGTCGGACCGACAAGGAATTCGGAAACGCGGCGATGACCTCCACCGGCACCAGCTGGCCCGGTGTTTCGCCCGATCCGATGAAATGCACGGGCTGCAGCCAGGGGGAGCGCGCCGCGACCTGGCCGGGGTGGCGCCCCGGTCCGGTCACCAGCACATCGCAGCGCAGTCCGACGCAGGCGCGGTTGAAGGCATCCTGCTGGTCCCGCAACAGGGCCTGGATTTCGTGCAGGCGCCGGTCCTTCTCGGCTTCCGGCACCTGCGCCACGGCTGTCGCGGCGGGGGTGCCGGGGCGGGGGGAGTATTTGAAGGAATAGGCGAGCGCGAAGCCGACATCGCGGATCAGCGCCATCGTCGCCGCATGGTCCGCCTCCGTCTCCCCGGGGTGGCCGGCGATGAAATCGGACGACAGCGCGATATCCGACCGCGCCGCGCGCAGTTTCTCCACGATGCGGCGGTAGTCATCCGCCTTGTGACCACGGTTCATGGCCTGGAGGATGCGGTCCGAACCCGATTGCACGGGCAGGTGCAGGAAGGGCATCAGCGCCGGGATGTGGCCATGCGCCGCGATCAGGTCGTCATCCATGTCGCGGGGATGGCTGGTGGTGTAGCGGAGGCGCGCCACACCCTCGATCTCCGCGAGTTCCAGCAGCAGGCGCGCGAGGTTCCAGGTCCGGCCGTCCAGGCCCTCGCCATGCCAGGCATTCACGTTCTGCCCGAGGAGCGAAATCTCCCGACTGCCCTGGGCGGCCAGGCGCCTTGCCTCTGCCAGCACGGCCGCGGCACTACGAGAATATTCGGAACCGCGGGTGTAGGGGACGACGCAGAACGAACAGAATTTGTCGCAGCCTTCCTGGATGGTCAGGAACGCGGCGGTGCCCTGGGGGGTGGTGCTGTCCGGCAGGAAGTCGAATTTTTCCTCCGCCGGGAAGTCGGTCTCGATCACCGCGCCGGCGGCGCGGCTGGCGCGGGCGACCATTTCGGGCAGGCGGTGATAGGTCTGCGGGCCGAGGACGAGATCGACATAGGGTGCCCGCGCCGTGATCTCCGCACCTTCCGCCTGGGCGACGCAGCCGGCGACGGCGAGGATCATGCGCTCTCCGCCCTGTTCCTTCGCCTGCTTCAGCAGCCGCAGCCGACCCAATTCGGAAAACAGCTTCTCCGACGCCTTTTCGCGGATATGGCAGGTGTTGAGCACGACCATGTCCGCCTGCTCCGGCGTGTCGGCCGGGGCGTAGCCGAGCGGGGCCAGCACATCGGCCATGCGGGCGCTGTCATAGACGTTCATCTGGCAACCCCAGGTGCGGATGAACAGGCGCTTCTTCACGCCCGGGTTCGCACCCGGGTTTGCGTCCATGATGGGGGCCATCTGGTCGGGATCGGTGTGGGTCACTGGGGAAAACACTCCGCCGCCCCGCCGGCAGTACGGCGGGGTGAAGCGGGGGATGTGCGCAGGCCGCGCGCCCGGGTCAAGCGACCGGCGGCGGCCCGGCGGGCCATTGGGGTGTCGCCACAGGGGAAGGCTGCGGGACGCGGCCGCGCCGGGTCAAGCGGGAAGCGAGATCGCGGCGGCGCTGACGCCTTGGGTCGGGACGCGTGCGCGCAGCGGCGCGGCGGGGCGGTTCTGCCGCAGCGTGGCGCAGCTTGTGGTGACGACCTCCGCGCAGATGGTGGCCAGCGCCTTGCGGTTGGGAACCGAGGCGGGGTCGAGCGGCGTGTGCAGCACGATGGTCACCCGGCTGCCGGGATGCCGCGCGAGGCGCCAGAAATGCGAGGCGAGGTCCATATCCCCATACCAGGCGAAGACCGGGCGATCCCGCCGGCAGGCGGGCAGGCCGCCCAGCCGGTCGAACACAACGGAGACCGGCTGCACCTGCCGCGCATGGTCGGCGACGGCGAGGAAGGCGCTGCGGAAGGGCAGCACCCGGCCGCCATCGCTGGTCGTGCCCTCGGGGAACAGGATGACATTGCCGCCCTGGCCCATCCTTTCGCGGATAAGCCCCGCTTCCCCCTTCGTGGCGGTGCGGTTGCGGCTGACAAAAAGGGTGCGGCCGAGGGCGGCCACCGTGCTGACCAGAGGCCATTGCCCGATCTCGGACTTGGCGACGAAGCTGGCATCCAGCACCGTGCCGAGCGCCAGCACATCGAGCCAGGAGGAATGGTTCGAGACGAACAGCACCGGCCCATCCCGCGCGGGCTCGCCGATGACCTGGACGCGCAGGCCGATCAGCCGGCAGAGCACCTGGAAATAGGCCCGCCCGAAGGCTGCATTGCCGCGGCCGGGCAGTGCCATGAGCAAGGCCTGGATCGGGATGGCGATCGCGGTCCACAGCACGATCGAGACCAGCCTGCGGATGGCGCGGATGCGCCCGCCAAGCGGGCGGAAGCCCAGCACATCCCCCCAGAGGCTTCCGGGATCGGCCATGGAGAATTGCAGTGGCTTCTTTCGGTGCGGCTGGCGCGGTGTCAGCACATCCGAAGTCGTCGGTCGGGCGGTGGCTTCCATGGATCGGCATTAAAGGCTTGCGCCGTGACAGCGCAATGAAAGCCTCGCGATGAAGGTGTGAAAGCTGCTACCGGACAAGGCATCGGGTGAAGACCGCGTTGCTTGTCATTGTGGAGAAAGGCGAATTGCGCGTTGTGCGACGCGGCCGGGCACGACATGGTGCGGCCATGGTCCATCTTCGACAGGAGGCTCCTCCGATGCCGCCTCGCCTGCATTCCCCCGGCCCCGGCCCCGGCCCCGGCCCCGGCCCCGGCCCCGGCCCCGGCCCCGGCCCCGGCCCCGCCCCCACCCCCGCCCCCCTCCTGGCCTTGGCGGTCCGGCGCCGCGTCGTCATCGGCGCTGCCCTGGGCTCCCCCTTCCTCGCCCGCGCTGCCTCCGCGCAGGCACTCTGGGCGCCGGATCGGACCGTGCGGCTCATCGTCCCCTTCGCGCCGGGCGGCAGCCAGGATGTGCTCGGGCGGCTGTTTGCCCAGGCCGTGTCGCAAAGCGTCGGCCAGAACATGGTGGTGGAAAACCGCGCGGGCGCCGGTGGCATCATCGGTGCGCAGGAAGTGGCCCGCGCGGCGCCGGATGGCCTGACGCTGCTGCTGGTCACCGCCGGGCAGACCACCATCGCCAAGGCCATTGGCCGGCGGCTCGGCTATGATCCCGTGGCCGATTTCGCACCCATCCTCCATCTCAGCGACAGCCCCGTCGCCCTGGTGGTGGCGCCGAGCCTGCCGCCGCGGGACCTGAAGGAGCTGATCGCCTATTGCCGCGCGGCACCCAACCCCATCCCCTATGCCTCCACCGGCATCGGCACCAACACGCACCTGATCATGGAAGACCTGAAGGCGCGGGAGCGGCTGAACGTCGAGCACGTGCCCTATCGTGGCGCGGCGGCGGCGTTCAATGACCTGGCCGCGGGGCGCATCGGGCTGATGTTCGTCTCCGTCGCTTCCGTCATGGCGGTGTCCGGCGCGCAGATGCGGGTGCTCGGCGTGACGTCGCGGGAGCGGTTTCCGGCGACGCCGGAGGTGCCGACGCTGATCGAGGGCGGCGTGCCTGGCTTCGAGGCCTCGATCTGGACCGGGCTTGCCGGCCCCGCGCGCACCCCGGCACCGATCGTGGAACGCTGGCGCGCCGAGTTCACCAAGGGGCTGGACAGCGATCTCGTGAAGACGCGGCTGCCGGCGCTGGGCTCGGTGGCCAATGGCGCGGGGCCGGAGGCCTTCGGGGCGTTGCTGCGCGAAGATCTGGCGCGGTGGACCGCGGTGGCCGCGCCACTCAACATCTCCCTCGAATAGCCACGCCATGCGTCTTGCCGTGCTGGGAGCGGGGGCCGTGGGAACGGCGGCGGCGGCGTTGGCCGTCAGCCGTGGCCATGACGTCGCGCTCTGGTCGCCGCGGGGCGGCGGCACGCATGGCATTGGCGGGGCGCTGGAGGTGGAGGGCGCGCTCGCGGGCTCGGCGCGGGTCGATGTCGCGGTGGATGCGGCGCGGGCCTTGGCGGGCGCCGATGCCGCGCTGATCAGCGTGCCGCCGCATGCGCTGGGCCCGGTGCTGCGGCGCGTGGCGCCGATGCTGGAGGATGGCGTTCCCGTACTGCTGGCGCCGAGCCATTCCCTGGCGCCGCTGCTGCTGGACCGCCTGCTGGCGAGCATCGGCCGGCGGGTGCCGATCGCCGCGATGGCGATGCCGCCGGTGGTGGCGGT
Organism: Acetobacteraceae bacterium; assembly: GCA_947478535.1. Next base: position 6,166 of record CANJXD010000001.1, on the reverse strand, counting down.
GCGACTGGCGCCGGAGCGGGTGCGGATTGTCGCCTTGCGGGATTGCGTGCCGGTGGCGGCCCTGCCGGCGGCGGCGGCGCCGCGCATGGCGGAACTCTGCGCCGGCCTGTTCGGCGTGCCCTTCCTGCCGCTGCCCGATGTGCTGGGCGCCGCACTGTCGAACCATGAGGCGGTGTTGCAGGCGGCGCTGGCGCTGGGCAATGCGACCCGGATCGAGGCGGCGGAGGCGTGGGACGCGCTGGCGCAGATGACGCCGGCGGTCTGCCACCTGGCGGAGCGCCTGGATGCCGAACGCGTCGCCCTGGCGGAGGCCTATGGCCATGCCGTGCCAGGGCTCCCCACCGCGCTGCATGCGGCCTTCGGTGTGGCGGAGGCGCCGCTTGCCGCGATGATGCGGGCGCTTGCCGCCGAGCAAGGCCCTTCCCCCGGCCCGCGCGGGCTGGATGCCGCGCATCTCGCGGAGGCCGTGACCTACGGGCTTTCGCTGTGGCAGCGCCTGGCCGATGCGCAGGGCCTGGCGATGCCGCTGACCGCCGCCACCATCACCGTGCTCGAAGCGCTGTGGGGGGCCGTGCTGTCCGGCGACGATCTGCTGGAGGGGCTGCAGATGGAGCACCTGCCGGCGCTGCTGCGGGATGGCTATCCCCGCTGAGCGTCCACCCCCTCAGCCCCGACCGACGCCCTTTTCCAGCATCGCCGGCAGCGCCGAGAGATCGACGCCATCGAGCAGCGGGTTCCGCCGCAAATCCTGCCCCCACAGCACTTCCAGCATTCGCAGCGCCGCTTCCGTCACCGGCATCGCCACCGCCTTCGGAGCCGCCGCCGCCAGGTAGAAGGCGAGGCCATAGGGCGCGTCTTCCGTGACGTAGCGGGTGTCCAGCGTCTTCGGGCCGAGCACGTCGGGGCGCTTCACCGCGATGGTGGCGGCGGTATCCGCCAGGCTGAGTTCCGCCACCTTGTTGGACCGCGCCAGCACGCCGGCCAGGGAAGGCAGGGTGTGGCCATAGGCAGCGGCGAGGGCCGCGCGCTCGGCCGCCATCGCTTCCATCAGGCGGCAGGCGGCGGGGGTCATCATGGCGTATTGCGACCAATCCTCCGCGTGTTCCATGCGCGTCACATTGGTCAGCGCCATCACGCCATGGGCGATGGGGTTGAGGTTGAGCAGCGCGACATGCAGCGCATCGGCCGAAACGGGGCAGGACAGGCCGAACAGCGTTTCCGCGAGTGCCGCCATTTGGGGCGCGGCGCTGGCGGGGATGGCGGCCATTTCCACCGAGGACCGCAGCATCGCCACCTTCACCCGCGCCGGACCGAGGCGCCGCGCGCCGCCGGGGGTTGTCGCCATCGCGCCGATGGGGGCCCGGCCCGCATCGCCGCCGCGCGCGGCGACCAGCGCATCCAGCACCACCGGCGACAGGCTGGCGGCGGGCGCGATCAGCAGCGGCAGGTCGCGCGGCAGGGCGGCGGCGATGCGCGGCAGGACGGAGGGAAAGGCATAGGCAGGCACGGCGAGGAAGGCGGCATCCGCCCCCCGAAATGCTTCCTCCAGGCTGGTGGTGGAGGGCAGGGGGAAATCCCCGGCGATCAGCCCTTCCGCCGTCATCGTGCCATCCAGCCCCGCAATGCCGGCGCCGGAGGGCGACCACAACACCGCCTCATGCCCGCGGGAGATCGCCAGCACCGCCGCCGCGGGGCCGATCGCCCCCGCCCCCAGGACCGCAAGCCGCATCACCGTCTCTCCTGCTCGATAGGGACACATTACGCGAGGCGGAGGCAGGCCGCACCCACTGCCACCAGCGCGGCACCGGCCAGGCGCGTGGCGGTCGGCACTTCGCGCAGCACGATGGTGGCGATGACGACGCCGAACAGGATCGAGGTCTCCCGCAGTGCCGCGACGGCGGCGATGGGCGCCACCGTCATCGCCCAGAGTGCCAGCGCATAGGACCCGATGGTACCGGTGGCAGCCAGGGCGCCGATCCGCCATTTGGCGCGGAGATGCGGCACCAGCAGCCCCGGGCGCCGCCAGGCGACGAGCGGCAGCAGGCCGAGACCCGCCAGCAGGAAGGTCCAGAGCGCATAGGCGATGGGCGCGCCCGAAGCTCGCGCGCCAAGCCCATCCAGCAGCGTGTAGCCGGCGATGACGACAGCATTGGCCAGCGCCAGCAGGATGGGCCTGGCCTGCGCCGCCGCGCCGCGCTTCAGCGCCATGGCGAGGACGCCCGCCGAAATCAGCGCCACCCCCGCCCAGCCCAGCGCACCCAGATACTCGCCGAGCAGCAGATTGCCGAGGAGGGCGACCGCGAGCGGCGGCGTGCCGCGCATCAGCGGATAGGCGAGGCTCATATCCCCCGCGCGATAGGCGGCGGCGACGAGGGCGAAATAGGTGACGTGCAAGCACCCCGATACCGCCAGATAGGGCCAGGACTCTCGCGCCGGGGGCGGCAGGAAGGGCAGCGCCACGGCGGCGACCACGGCGGTGCCGGCGACGATCAGCGCCATGTCCAGCAGCTTGTCCGCGCCGGATTTTACCAGCGCGTTCCAGCCGGCATGGAGCAGCGCGCCGAACAGCACCAGAAGCATGACCGAAGTGGACAAGGCGGGCCTTTCGCGCGGTCACCGAACCGCCATGCAAGCGCAATGGTGCCGCGTGCGCTACCGGCCCCCGGCCCCCGGCTACCGGCCCGCAGCCCGGCGCAGCCGCGGCTTTTCCGAAGGCACTTCCCGGTCCAACAGCGCATGCATCGCGGCGACGGTCTGCGGGCTGAGCCGGTGGATGGCGTCGGACAGCCGGTTCGCCAGCGCCGTCGCCTCGGGGGACAGGCCGGCGGTGTCCACCGTGACCTTGGGGTGGGACAGGCGGGCGAGGTCGGACAGTTCCTCCGCCTCGTCCCAGATCAGGCCGAAGAATTCATTGACCTGATGGACCAGCCCGGCGGAGGGCCGCCCGCGATGCCCGTGTTCCAGTGCCGAGAGATAGGCGGAGGAAACCTGCAGCGCCGCCGCCATGTCCTTCAGCGTGACCCGCCGCTGCCGGCGCAGGGCGCGCAGACGGGCGCCGAAGGGCGTCATCGCCCGCGCGCGCGATGCGCCCGGCGCAGCAGCAGGTTCACCGCGCCGGCGTTGGTGGGGTGCGGGTGGGCGGCGCCGAGCACCAGGGGCCGCAGATCCGGCGCGTTCAGCCAATGCGGTAATTCGCGCTTGAGGATGCCGCCTTCCGGCTGCGGTCCCTTGCCGGTGACGACGGTGACGGTGCGGATGCCATCCGCCGCCGCATCGAGGATGAAGTGCCGCAGCGCCGCATGCGCGTCCTGCACCCGGCGTCCATGCAGGTCCAGCACCCGCTCGGCCCGCATGTCGCCGCGGCGCAGCGCCGTCCAGCGCTTGCGGTCGAGGCCGCCGGGGGCCTCGCCCACCCGGATCTCGGGGATTACGGCGAGTTTTGGCTTGGCGGCGGGCGGCGGGACGATGGCTTGCTGGCTGACAGGCGGGTCGGGCGGTGCGGGCGGGGCTTCCGGCGCGGCGGGACGGCGATGGCCATACAGCGGCATGACCTCCGCCGTGAAGGCGTGCCACAGCGCGATATCGTGGCGCGTGAGCCCCTTCGCCTTCAGCCGCCGCATCATCGGCTCGGGTCTAGGTCGTGGCAGCGGAAGGGAGGCGTGCTCCGGGCTCGTCCTCCACCAGCAGCACATGCAACCGCCGCGGGCCGTGCGCGCCGAGCTCCAGCGTCTGCTCGATATCCGCGGAGCGGGATGGGCCGGTGACGAACATCAGGTTGCGCGGCATGAAGCCGCCGGTCAGCGCATCCACCCGTTCCACCCGCAGCCGGTCCCAGGCTTCCTCATAGGCGCCGACGATGGCGGAGGCGCGCAGCACCACCACTTCCGTATCCGGCAGCAGGTTTAGCGTTGTGGGGCGGGTGGGGTCGGAGGGGAACAGGATCGTCCCCGTCTCCGCCACCCCGGCCCAGCCATGCTGGAGCGAGACCGCGTCGGTATCCCTCGCGCGCCGCGCTTCCCGCGTGATCATCGGGCGGCTGGACCAGTCGATCGCCAGCAATTCGGGGTGTGGCGCCATGGCGATGGCGGAGGGAAGGTTCTGGGCGGCGAGGTAATCCGCCAGCGCGGCGGGCACGGCATCGAGCGCGGGGATGCGCTCCACCGTGCCGAATTCCTTCTCCACGTTGCGGATGAACAGCGCGATCTGGTCGGGGCGCGGGATGCGGGAGCGTGCCGGGATCAGGTGACGCGGGTGCGCCGCCATGCGGGCTTCGAGCATGGCGCGCTGATCGGCCGGCAGGGGGCCGCGCTTCAGCCCGCGCCGCAACGCGCCGAGGATCGCTTCGCGGGTCATCGCCCCTCCTGCTCTCGTGCGTCGCGCACGGCCTGTTCGAGGGTGGAAAGGGCGCGCTCGATGCGGTCGAGGTCGTCGGCCAGCCGCGCGGCGGGGCTGTCCGCGTCGATGGCGGCGTAGATTTCCGCCAGCGTGCCGGTGGGGCGCGGCGCCGTGCGGGCGGCTTCACCCTGGCCGAAGCGGTAGCCGAAGACGCGCTCGGCGTCGTCCTGTCCGCTCATCGCCGGGCCGCCTTCTGCCTGGCCTGGTAGCGCGCCATGAAGGTGCCGCCTGGCTCCGGCGCCGGCAGGTCCCGCCCTTCCGTCCAGCCGCCGGCAAAGGGGAGCGAGCGGAAGGCGCCACGGCCGCGCGCGAGCAGCGACAAGGCGCCGATGGCGAGGCGCGTCGCCAGCCGGTACATCGCGGGCCGCCGGGCGAACCACGCCCAGAGCGCGATGTTGCCGCGGATGCCCTGGGGAGAAAGATGGCGTTCGAATTCGCGTTCCCGCCAATGCCGCATCAGCTTCGGCAGTGGGATCTTCACGGGGCAGACGCTTTCGCATTTGCCGCAGAAGGTGCTGGCGTTGGGCAGATGCCCGGTCTTTTCCACGCCGATCAGCGAGGGTGTCAGCACGCTGCCCATCGGCCCGGGATAGACCCAGCCATAGGCATGCCCGCCGACCGCGCCATAGACCGGGCAGTGGTTCATGCAGGCGGCGCAGCGGATGCAGCGCAGCATGTCCTGGAAGTCGGTGCCGATCATGTTGGACCGGCCATTATCGACCAGGATGACGTGATATTCCTCCGGCCCATCGAGGTCGGCCTGGCGCCGGATGCCGGTGGAGAAAGTGGTGTAGACCGAAAAATCCTGCCCCGTGGCGCTGCGCGCGAGCAGGCGGAGGAGCGAGGTGCAGTCCTCCAGCGTCGGCACCACCTTCTCGATGCTGGCGAGGACGATGTGCACGCGCGGCAGCGTCTGCGTCAGGTCGCCATTGCCTTCATTCGTGACAATGACGGAGGAGCCGGATTCCGCGATCAGGAAATTCGCTCCGGTGATGCCGACATCGGCCGCGAGGAAGCGCTGGCGAAGCCGCGTTCGGGCTTCCGCCAGGATGTCCCGGCGTTCGTTGAAGACGCGGTCCTTCGGCAGGTCGGTGTGGGCGCGGCGGAAATCAGCCTCCCAATCCTCCCGGTTCAGGTGGAAGGCGGGGGCGATGATGTGGCTCGGGTGCTCCTTGCGGAGTTGGATGATGTACTCGCCGAGATCGGTCTCGATCGGCTCGATCCCCTGCGCTTCCAGATGGTCGTTCACCCCGATTTCCTCGGAGATCATCGACTTGCCCTTGGTGACGGTCTTCGCACCGGCCTTGCGGCAAATCTCGAGCACCGCGGCGCGGGCATCGGCGGCGGTGGAACACCAATGCACCTGGCCGCCCGCCTTCTCGACATTCGCGGCATAGGTCTCGAGGTAGAAGTCGAGATTGGCGAGGGTGTGGTTCTTGATGTCCCGCCCGATGTCGCGCAGCGCCTCGAATTCCGGGAGGTTGGCGACGGCCACGGCGCGGCGTTGCAGGAAGGCGCCCTTGGCCTGGCCGAGCGCCTTCTGCAGCCCGGGATTGGCCAGCGCGGCGGCGGCGTTGCGCTTGAAGGCGGGGGAGGTGACCTGGACCATCAGGACTTCGCCTCCCCGATCGGCGCGACATCGCCGGTGATGCCCGCCAGCACTTCCGCCACATGCCGCACCTTCACGGTGGATCCTTCCCGCTTCAGCTTTCCCGCCATGTTCAGCAGGCAGCCGAGGTCGCCGGCCAGCAGCGTGTCGGCGCCGGTCGCG